>NZ_JAMXSA010000070.1:0-12458 GCF_024124465.1 Microbacterium sp. CnD16-F | reverse complement strand
GACGGCCCCCACCAGTGTGCTGGCGGCCGCCTCCAGCGCTTCGCCTGCAGCCGAGGCGACCCGCACCATCGACGCGGCGCCCGCCCCGGCAGCCCCTGCCGAGGTCCAGCCAGCCGAACGCCGGCCCCGCCGACGGTCACGGCGCCGAGCGACGGTCTGGATCACCGCGGCCGCCGCGGCGGCGCTCGTCGCCGGGACCGGCGGCATTCTGGCCCTCACCGCCGGCGGCGACGAGGTAGCTCCCCCCGACCCCGCTCCCGTCACCGACCCCACCCCGGACGTCAGTCCGACCGCCCCGCTCACCGAGGACGAGGCCCCCGACGAGGTCGACACCGTGAGCGACACGGACACAACGGACGAGCAGGGAACGACGCCGACGCCCGAGGTGACCACCGAGGCGCCCGACGAGGAGGCGACACCGGACGAGGGCGCCACGGAGCCGGCGGAGGAGACGGCCCCGGCCGAGGGCGCCACCGACGACGAGGGCACCGTCGACGACAGCACGGTTGACGACAGCGTCACGGACCCCGTCGAGCCGAGCCCCGCGCCCGTCGACGGCGCGGTCACCGAGCCCGACCCGGCCGACAGCCCCGCTCCCGCCGAACCGTCGCCCACCCCGACCGGCTGACCGCGTCAGCGCCGGACGGGCCAGAACGCGGCGACGAACACCGACGCCAGTCCGATGACGACCGTGACGGCTTCGATGACGACCCCCGGTCCGGCCGGCGCAGGCCAGAGCACATCGAGAGCCAGTGACGCGAGGAGCTGCCCCGACACCGCGGCCAACCCGAACAGGAGCACCCCCGTGCGGGCCACCAGCGCGGCCGTCAGCGTGATGTACGCCACGCCGAGCGCGCCGCCGAGGTAGAGCCACGGCTCCGACGGCAGCGCCGCCGGCGGTCCGTCGACGATCGTCACGACGACCGCCAGCACCGCCAGGATCGCCGTCCCCAGCGTGAAGTTCACGAACGTCGCCGTCACCGGGGTCCCGACGCGCACCCGCAGCCGGCCGTTGGTCGCCTGCTGCCAGGCGAGTCCCGCTCCGACGACCACGGGGAGCACGACCATCCAGACGGGCACGCCCGCCAGCCCGTCCCCCGAGACCAGCACCACGCCCACGGCGGCCAGGGCAAGCGCGCCGCCGACCAGTCGCGGCACCGTGACGGCGACGACCCCGCCGGGCCCGTACCCCACCCGGTCGAGGATCAGCCCGCCCAGCGTCTGCCCTGCGACGATGCCGACCGTGAACAGCGACACCCCCACGATCCCGACGGCGACGGCCTGCGTACCGACCGTCAACGCTCCCGCGGCGCCGCCCACCAGCATCCACCACGGAATGCTGCGCTCGCGGATGCCGCGGCTCAGCAGGACCGCACCGCGACGCCCACCCGGGGTCAGCACCGAGACGAGCGCGATCAGCAGCAGACCGCTGCCGAACGAGATGACGGCGGCCACCATGGCGTGCTCGAGACGCACGCCGAGCTGACCGTTGACGCGCGCCTGGGCCGCGGTGAGGACGCCGACCGACACCGCACCCACCAGGGCGGGCGCCAGCGAGGTCCGCGTGGACGGACGCGTCACGCGAACCGGCTCAACCGAACAGCGCGGCGGCTTCTTCGTAGCGGTGCGCCGGCACGGTGTGGAGCGACCCGAGCGCCTCCGCGAAGGGCACCCGGACGATCTCGGTGCCCTGCATGGCGACCATCTGGCCCCATGCGCCGTCGACGACGGCGTCTGCGGCGTGCAGGCCCAGACGTGTCGCGAGGACACGGTCGAAGC
This sequence comes from Microbacterium sp. CnD16-F, assembly GCF_024124465.1. Classification (NCBI taxonomy): domain Bacteria; kingdom Bacillati; phylum Actinomycetota; class Actinomycetes; order Micrococcales; family Microbacteriaceae; genus Microbacterium; species Microbacterium sp. CnD16-F. Next base: position 10,679 of record NZ_JAMXSA010000070.1, on the reverse strand, counting down.
CCGACGGCGAACCGCCGCGCTGGATGTGGCCGAGGACGGTCGCGCGGGTCTCGATGCCCGTGATCCGCTCGATCTCGGGGGCGAGGATCTCGCTGATGCCGCCGAGGCGGGGACGGTTGAAGGCGTCGAGCCCCTTGTCGCTGTACGCCTCGTCCATGCCGGTGAGGGTGAAGCCCTCCGAGACGACCACGAGCGGCGCACGACCGCGGTCGTGGGCCTTCTGGACCTGCTCGGCGATCTCGTCGATCGACATCGGGTGCTCGGGGATGCAGATGACGTGCGCGCCGGCCGCGATCCCGGAATGCAGGGCGATCCAGCCCACGTGACGACCCATCACCTCGGCGACCATGCAGCGCTGGTGCGAGTCACCGGTCGTCCGCAGGCGGTCCATCGCCTCGGTCGCGATGTTCACCGCCGTGTCGAAGCCGAACGAGTAGTCGGTGGCGTGGAGGTCGTTGTCGATGGTCTTCGGCACACCCAGGACGTTGATGCCGTCCTTGTGCAGCCGGTCGGCCGCAGCCAGGGTGCCCTCGCCGCCGATCGCGACGATGCCGTCGAGACGGTGGCCGTACATCGTCTTCGAGATGTTCTCGGCGCCGCCGCGCGGGCCCTCGTACGGGTTCGTCCGGCTCGTGCCGAGGATCGTGCCGCCGACCTTCGACAGACCCTTCACCTCGTGGCGCGTGAGCGGGAAGAAGTCACCGTCGACCACGCCGCGCCACCCGTCGCGGATGCCCACGAACTCGATGTCGTACGTGGTCGTGCCCTTCAGCACGATGCCACGGATGACGGCGTTCAGTCCTGGACAGTCGCCGCCGCTCGTGAGGATACCGATCTTCATGAGGGGTCCTTAGGTGATCTCGGGTTGGTGCTGGGGGCGACGCTGCCTCGATGACACTATCGCCGCGACGGCGTCGCCTGCCAGCCGAGCGGGCTCAGGCGGCGCCGAGCGCCTGCCGCAGCAGGTGCATGAGCGCCGACAGCTGGACGGAATCGCTCGAGGTCGGGTCGACCGCGTCGCCGTCGAGGGCGCGCTGCGCGAGACCCTGCTTGCTGTCGATGAGCTCGGCGATCTTCGTATCGATCGTGTGCGCCGCGATGATGCGCCACGCCGTGACCGGCTCGCCCTGACCGATGCGGTGCACGCGGTCGATCGCCTGCGTCTGCTCGGCGGCCGTCCAGCTGAGCTCGGCGAGCACGACGTTCGAGGCGGCCTGCAGGTTGAGGCCGACACCGGCCGCCGTGAGCGAGCACACCGCGATGGCGACGTCGGGGTCGCCGTTGAACGCGTCGATCGCCTGCTGGCGGACGGGCGTCGTCTGGTCGCCGCGGATCGAGACGGTGCGGAGCCCCGCCGACGCGAAGTGCGCCTCGGCGGCATCCATCACGTCGATGTGCTTGGCGAAGAAGACCACCTTGCCGACCGAGCGCTGCAGCTGCGCGGCGTAGTCGGCGGCGAGCTGCGCCTTCGCCTGACCGATGCGGCGGACCATCGTGAAGACGTTCTCGGAGCCGCTGCCGGCAGCCTTGGCCTCTTCGAGCTCGCCGTGCGCGACGAGACGCACGATGTCCTCGTCGGCCTCGCCGCGGACGACGCGGTCGCCGCGCGCTTCGATGATCCGGCGGTACTTCGCCGCCAGACGCTCACCCAGCTCCCGCTCGGCGGCCCGGATCGACCGGCCGTACTCGTCGTCGAGCTCGACGGGGAGGTCGGCGACGAGCTTGTCGGGGAGGTCGGCGGCGACGTCCTTCTTCTTGCGCCGCACGATGCCCATCGAGATGACGGCGGAGCGGGCCTCGGGGTAGAACGCCTTGTCCGCGGGGGTGAGGCCGGTCTCGTCGAGGCGCGCCATCAGCTCGGGACCGGGCTTCTCGCCGTTGGTCCAGCCGAGGAAGCGCCAGATCGCGTCGAAGTCCTCGACGTCGTTGATGAGCGGGGTACCCGTCAGGGCGAGCAGCAGCGGATCGCGCACCTGCTCGCGGATACGCGAGGCGAGCGCGAGCACGTTGCGCGAGCGCTGCGAGGTGAGGTTCTTGATGAAGTGGGCCTCGTCGACGACCATGCCCTTCAGCCCGATCGAGCTGAGCCAGGACAGGTGGCGATCGAGGATCTCGTAGTTGACGATGAAGACGTCCGCGAAGGCATCCATCGTCTCGCCGTCGCCCTGGATGACGGTCGCGCGACGTTGCGGGGTCCACCGCTCCACCTCGCGCGCCCAGTTCATCTTCACGACGTTGGGGACGACGACCAGCAGCGGGTAGGCGTCGGCGACGGATGCCGCGAGCACCGACTGCGCCGTCTTGCCGAGACCCGGCTCGTCGGCCAGCAGGAAGCTGCGGTGCCCCGTGCGGACGGCCTCGAGGAACCGCGACTGGTGCGGCATGACGTCGAGCCCCTTGGGCGAGATGCGGTCGAACTCGGGGACGGGCGGCAGGTCCATGGACGCGGCCCCTCCCCCGGCACCGGTCTCGAACGCCTTGTACAGCGGGCCCATCAGCTCCCACCCGTCGAGCCGGCGTCGCGGCGTCGCGACCGGCGCGCGCAGTGCGACGTCCGGGGCGAGGAAGGGGTGGGCCTCCTTGCGGGCCTGGACCTGCGGCGGCACGACCTGACGGTCCGCGATCGCCTCGGGGACGACCGGAGCCTGAACGGGCTTCGCGTCGGTGATGATGAGCTCGTCCTCGGGCAGCTCCGCCCCGGACTCGAGGAGCCAGTCGCGGCGCATGCGGCGCGCGACGGGCGACGTCGCCTGGTCGACTTCGAGCAGCTGGATGAGGGAGGTGTCGCGGGCCGCGGTCTTGGCGAGGATCGTCGCGACGCCGTCGAGGCGCTTGAGCAGCTCGGCGCGCGCACCGTCGGCGATGTCGGACGCCGCCTTCACGCGGGCGCGCTCCTCGCGCACGAGGAAGGCGATCACCTGGAACTTGACGCGGTTGGTCGGCCCGAGCTTGCCCCGCTGGGCCTTGGCCTCGACCTCGCGCACCTTCCGGGCGAGGATCGGGATGAGGGGTGCTTCGTCGTCTCGGCGCGACGATGATCCCCGACGACGCCGAGCGGCGGTCTTGGGGGCGGTGGCTGCCGTGGTCGGCATGCTCCTCCTGAGCGTGACACCGGCGGATGCCGGCGAGCGTCGTACGAGACGACGGTCTTCGAGGCCGCGACGTCGGTCGCGGCGCGGATGTGGTCCCCGGGTCGTCACGGCTGCGGGTACTCGCTTCTGCGAGCTGCGGCGACGGGACGGGCCCTTCCCCGCCATTCTAGCGCGTCGCGGTCCCGGGCTCCCACCGCGACTCGGCGGTGCCGCGCGCGGTGCCGCGTACGCTGGTGTCATGCCCACCGAACGCGAACTCGCCGCCACCATCGACCACGCGATCCTCAAGCCGGAGCTCACCCGCGCCGACGTGGACGCCGAGCTCGACATCGCCGCGGAATGGGGTGTGTTCAGCGTCTGCGTGCGCCCGAGCGACATCCCCCACGCCGTGGCCCGCCTCGACGGCACCGGCGTCGCGGTCGGCACGGTCATCGGGTTCCCGCACGGCACCACCTCGACCGCCGCGAAGGTGGCCGAGACGCGACAGGCGATCGCCGACGGCGCGAGCGAGGTCGACATGGTCGTCAACATCGGCGCGCTGCGCTCGGGCTTCGACGACGTCGTGGTCGAGGACATCCGCGCGGTCGTCGCGGCGGCGGAGGGCCGCGTCACGAAGGTCATCCTCGAGACGGCCCTGCTCGACGACGAGCAGATCGAGCGCGGCAGCCGCCTCACCGAGGCCGGCGGCGCCCACTTCGTGAAGACCTCGACCGGATTCGCCGGCGGTGGGGCAACGATCCCCCACGTCCAGCTCATGCGTCGCACCGTGGGTGCAGGCGTCGAGGTGAAGGCCTCCGGCGGGGTGCGCAGCTACGCCGACGCGATCGCGATGCTCGAGGCCGGCGCGACCCGCCTCGGCACGAGCGGCAGCGCCGTCATCCTCGGCGAAGCGCGTCGCATCGACGCCGGCGACGAGGCGACCGGAGCGGTCGACTCCGGCTCGTACTGACCGGCGCGGCTCGCCCCGCGCCGCTCGGACTCAGGCGCCGGGCTGCAGCGCCGCCCGCACCTCGGCGACGTCGGCATCCATCCGCTCGATGAGGGCCTCGATGCCCTCGAAGCGGACCATGCCGCGGATGCGGGCGGTGAACTGCACCTGCACCGTGTGGCCGTAGAGGTCGAGGCCGGTCTCATCGAGGACGTACGCCTCGACCTGACGCCGGGGAACGTCGTCGAAGGTGGGGTTCGTGCCGACCGAGACGGCGGCCGGGTATCGCGTCGCGGCGCGGACGCGCCCGGCATCCGTCCCCTCGTCGATCAGCCAGCCGGCGTACACGCCGTCGGCGGGGATGAACCCCTCGGCATCCGTCGACAGGTTGGCGGTCGGGTAGCCGAGCTCGCGACCGCGCTTGAGCCCGTGGACCACCTCGGCGCGGACGGCATGGGGGCGCCCCAGCAGGCGGGCGGCGTCCTCCACCTGGCCGGCGGCGAGCATCTCGCGCACCCAGGTCGACGAGACCCGGCGTCCGCCGCCCTGGACGTCGCCCACGACGTCCACCGTGAACCCGTGGGTCTCGCCGAACGTCGTGAGGAAGGCGGGATCACCCGCTCCGCCGCGTCCGAAGCGGAAGTCGACCCCCACCATGACGCACACCGCGTGCAGGGCGTCGACGAGGATGCGCTGCGCGAACTCCTCGGGCGCGAGCGCGGCGAGTTCCTCGTCGAAGCGCAGCACGAGCACCGCGTCGACACCGGCCTCGGCGAGCAGGGCGATCTTCTGATCCACGCTCACGAGGGGTTCGGGGCAGCGGTCCGGTCGCAGCAGGGCGAGCGGGTTGCGGTCGAATGTGACGGCGACCACGCGTGCGCCGTCGTCCATCGCGGCCACGCGCGCGCGGTCGATGACGGCGCGGTGCCCCGAGTGCACGCCGTCGAACTTGCCGATCGCGACGACACTCGGGCCGAAGCCGGCGGGCACCTCGGCGGGATCGCGGAAGACGATCACGCGGCGCCCTCCGCGGCGGACCGGGCGTGCCGGTGGGTGATGAGCCACCAGAGCCCCAGAAAGGGCAGCACGAGCGGGACGAGGACGTATCCGATGCCGTACCCCGACCACACCGTGGGGTGGTCGAAGAGCTCGGGATGCGTCAGCGAGAGCGTCCCGACGACGAGCACACCCACGAGTTCGAAGACGATCGCCGCCCACGCGACGCGGTACCACCGCTCGGACGCGCTGAACACGAGCGCGAGGGTGGCGAGGATGTAGACGAGCGCGGCGAGGGCCGACAGCGAGTACGCGAGCGGTGCGTCGTCGAACTCGCGGACGATCTGCACGAACGAACGACCCGTCGCGCCGAGGGCCATGATCGCGTAGACGACCACGAGCACACGGCCGACACCCGTCATCCGGCGCGGGGAGGCGGCCGACGGAGCGGTCGAGGTCGGCGCGGTCTCAGGCATGGCACCTCAATCCTACGACCGCCGCGGACGCGGCCCGGCCGGGGTCAGGCGACCTGCACCGTCCAGATGACGTTCATGCGCCAGATCATGATGGCGATCGCGAACGCGGCGACCCCCATGACGACCGTGCTCCAGCGACCGCGTTCGATGAGCGCCCAGGCGACCGCGGCCGGCGGGATGAGGACCGCCGAGACCAGGTAGACCCAGAACTCCAGCAGGTCCCCCGTCGGCGGGTTGCCGGCGAGCGGGGCGATGATCGCGATCACGACCTGCACGATGAGCAGCAGCAGGACGAGCGCCTGCGTACCCACGGAGAGATCGCTCGGGCGACGGCCGGCGAGACCCAGCACGGTGCACAGCAGACCCGCCGCGCACGCGACGGCGATCTGGACGACGGTGAACCACGCGATCACGGCTGCTCCTCGGGCATGTTCATGAGGCTCTTGACGTCGTCGCCGCGACGGCCGACGATCCCGACGAGCGCACCGTCGGGCGCGATCGCGGCGGGTGTGTCGGTCGGCAGGCGGTCCGCCGCCCCGACCAGACGCTTGCCGTGACGGAGGTCGCGCGCCTCGTCGGCGGTGACCTTGAAGGTGCCGAGAAGGGATGCCGCGACACCCGCGGCATCCTGCAGCGGGACGTCTTCGGTCAGCTCGGCGACGGCGTCGGCGACGTCGAACGGACCGATCCGCGTGCGCCGGAGCGCTGTGAGGTGCCCGCCCACGCCGAGGTCCGCGCCGAGGTCGCGGGCGAGGGCGCGGATGTACGTGCCGCTCGAGCAGTCGACGACCACGTCGACGTCGACGACGTCGACGCCCCGACGGATGCCGCGCACCTCGAACCGGCTGATCACGACGTCCCTCGCCTTCAGCTCGACCTGCTCTCCGGCGCGCGCGAGGTCGTATGCGCGGCGCCCGCCGACCTTGATCGCCGAGACGGTACTGGGCACCTGCGAGATCGGTCCGGACAGGGCGCGGATGCCGCGGTGGATCGCGTCGTCGGCCACACCACCGGCATCCACTCTGGCGGTCTCGACACCGTCGGCGTCGTCGGAGTCCGTCGTGACACCCAGGCGGATGGTGGCCTCGTAGGTCTTGTCGAGTCCGACGACGTAGGTGAGCAGCCGCGTGGCGTGACCGACGCCCAGGACGAGCAGCCCGGTCGCCATCGGGTCGAGGGTGCCGGCGTGGCCGATCTTGCGGGTGTTCAGGGCGCGGCGCGTCCGCGCCACGATGTCGTGGCTCGTCACGCCGCCCGGCTTGTCGACGAGGAGGATCCCACCGCTCCCCTGGCTCTGCTGCATGGCTTCCAGCCTAGGCTGGAGCGGTGCCCGACCTCGCCTCGCCGCTCATCGCGTGGTACCGCGAGAACGCCCGCGACCTGCCCTGGCGGCGCGACGGCTTCGGCGCGTGGGGCACGCTCGTCAGCGAGTTCATGCTGCAGCAGACGCCCGTGTCGCGGGTCGTCCCGCGGCTCGAGGAGTGGCTCGCGCGCTGGCCCACCCCCGCCGACCTCGCGGCCGCTCCCCCGTCCGACGCGGTGCGGCTGTGGGCGAACCTCGGCTACCCCCGCCGGGCGCTGTGGCTGCACCGCGCGGCGACGCAGATCCGGGACCGGCACGACGGGGTCGTCCCCCGCGACGTGGACGCCCTGCTCGCCCTCACCGGGATCGGCGACTACACGGCCCGCGCGGTGGCAGTGTTCGCGTACGGGGACCGGCATCCGGTCGTCGACACCAATACCCGTCGCGTCCTGGCGCGCGCCGTCGACGGCCGGTCGCAGCCCGGACCGCCCGCGAAGGCGGACCTCGCGGCGATGGCGGCGATCCTCCCCGCGGACGACGAGGACGCCGCGGTCGTGAACGCCGCCGCGATGGAGCTTGGCGCGATCGTCTGCACGGCGCGTGCGCCGCGGTGCGAGGCGTGCCCGCTCACGGCCGTCTGCGCCTGGCGGGCGGCGGGATGCCCCGACACCGGCGACGACCGGCGCAAGCAGGCGCGCTACGAGGGCAGCGACCGTCAGGCCCGCGGAGCGATCCTGAAGGCGCTGCGGGACGCCGAAGGCCACCCCGTCCCTGCGGACGAGGTGGCCTCGGAGTGGCCCGATGCCGCTCAGCGCGACCGGGCCGTCGACTCGTTGATCGCCGACGGGCTGGTGGAGGTCACGGACGGTGCCCTGCACCTGCCTCGCTGACCGGACCGCTCAGTCCTCGTCGTCGCTCTCGCGCGGCTTGACGTACGGGTCCGCCTCGCCGGCGTAGGTTCCGCCGGCGGCGGTGGCCGCCACGGCCGCGTCGCGCTCACGCGCCTCGCGCAGCAGGTCCTCGATGTGGCCGGCGTTCTCGGGCAGCCCGTCGAGGATGAACTCCAGCGACGGCGTGAGGCGCGTGCCGAGCTGTCGCCCGACCTCGCTGCGCAGCATCCCCGTCGCGGCCTTCAGCGCCGCAGCCGTGCCCTCGCGGGCCTCGTCGTCGCCGTAGACCGTGTAGAAGACCGACGCGTGCTGCAGGTCGCCCGTGACGCGCACGTCGGTGATCGTGACGAATCCGAGCCGCGGGTCGCGCAGCCCCTTCTCGAGGCGCTCCGCGATGAGCACGCGGATGCGGTCCGCCAACCGTGCCTGCCGTTCCCCGGCCATAGTCCTTCTCCTCTTGTTCTCCCCCGGCCGCGATCGGCTGGCCGGAAACTGCGGAGGACTCGGATGTCCGTCCGAGGCAATCGGGGTAGGGGCCCCGCTCTTGCCGCGGACGGACATCCGAGTCCGTAGCAACCTGAGGATCAGCCGCGCGGCTTCTCCACCATTTCGGTCGTCTCGATCTCGTCGCCGACCTGGATGTCGTTGTACTTGCCGAGGCCGATACCGGCTTCGAAGTCCGTACGCACCTCGGTGACGTCGTCCTTGAAGCGGCGCAGCGACTCGATGGCCAGGCCGTCGGCGATCACGACGCCGTCGCGGATGACGCGCGCCTTGGCGTTGCGCGTGATCGTGCCCGAGCGGACGATGACACCGGCGATGTTGCCGAACTTCGACGAGCGGAACACCTCGCGGATCTCGGCGACACCCGACTGCACCTCTTCGAACTCCGGCTTGAGCATGCCCTTGAGGGACTGCTCGACGTCGTCGATCGCGTTGTAGATGACCGAGTAGAACCGGACGTCGACACCTTCACGGGCGGCGCGCTCGCGGGCCTTCGTGTCGGGACGGACGTTGAAGCCGATGACGATCGCGTTGTCGATCGTCGCCAGGTTGATGTCCGACTCGGTGATCGCACCGACACCGCGGTGGATGATGCGCAGCTGGACGCTGTCGTCGACCTCGATCTTGAGCAGCGACTCCTCGAGCGCCTCGACGGCACCGGAGACGTCACCCTTGATGATGAGGTTGAGCGACTCGACCTTGCCCTCTTCGAGAGCGCGGGTGAAGTCCTCGAGCGAGATGCGCTTGCGGGCCTTGGCCAGCTGCGCGTTGCGCTCGACCGCTTCACGCTTCTCGGCGATCTGGCGGGCCATGCGGTCCTCTTCGGTCACGATGAAGACGTCACCGGCGCGGGGCACGGAGTTCAGACCCTGCACCTGGACCGGACGCGACGGGTAGGCCTCGTCGACCGCATCGCCGTTCTCGTCGATCATGGCGCGGACGCGGCCGTACGCGGTGCCCGCGACGATCGCGTCGCCGACACGGAGCGTTCCGGACTGGATCAGCACCGTGGCGACCGAACCGCGACCCTTGTCGAGCTTCGCTTCGATCGCGACACCGCGCGCCGCCTTGTTCGGGTTGGCCGTGAGGTCCAGGCCCGCGTCGGCGGTGAGGAGGACGGCATCCAGCAGTGCCTGGATGTTCGTGCCCTGACGAGCCGACACGTCGACGAACATGACGTCGCCGCCGTACTCCTCGGCCACGAGGCCGTACTCGGTGAGCTGCTGACGGACCTTCGCCGGGTTGGCGTCGGGCTTGTCGACCTTGTTGACCGCGACCACGATCGGCACGTTCGCCGCCTGGGCGTGGTTCAGCGCCTCGACCGTCTGCGGCATGATGCCGTCGTCGGCCGCGACCACGAGGATCGCGAGGTCGGTCACCTGCGCACCGCGGGCACGCATGGCGGTGAACGCCTCGTGACCCGGGGTGTCGATGAAGGTGATCGCGCGCTCGATGCCCTCGTGCTCGGTCCAGACCTGGTACGCACCGATGTGCTGCGTGATGCCGCCGGCCTCGCCTGCGACCACGTTGGTCTGGCGGATGGCGTCGAGCAGTCGGGTCTTACCGTGGTCGACGTGGCCCATGACGGTGACCACGGGAGGACGGATCTCGAGGTCGTCCTCGTTCTCCGCCTCCAGCTCGGCCTCGAGGTCGAGACCGAAGCCCTCGAGGAGCTCTTTGTCCTCGTCCTCGGGCGAGACCATCTGGATCTTGTAGCCGAGCTCCTCGCCGAGGATCTCGAACGTCGCCTCGTCCAGCGACTCGGTGGCCGTGGCCATCTCGCCGAGGTTGAAGAGGATCGTCACCAGGGTGCCGGGCTGGACGGTGTATCCGCGCAGCGCTTCGAGCTTGTCGGCGAAGTCCGCGATGGACGCGCCGCGGCGGAGCCGGATGACCTCGCCGTTGCCCTTCTGGACGTTGACGCCGCCGACGACGGGCGCCGACCGCATCTCGAATTCCTGCCGCTTCGCCCGACGCGACTTGCGCTGCTTCGACTTGCCGCCGCCCTTACCGAAGGCACCGGCGGTACCGCCGCCGGGTCCACGACCACGACCGCCGCCGCCACCGGGACGACCGGCGAAACCACCGGCCGGGGCGCCCGGACGCGGAGCGCCGAAGCCGCCGCCGCCGGGGCGACCGGGACCACCCGGACGCTGCTGGAACGGTGCACCCGGACGACCGCCGCCACCGGGACGACCGGCGCCGCCGGGACGCGGGGCACCCGGACGCGGGGAACCGGGACGCGGCGCCTGCGGGCGCGGGATGTTGCCGGGCGTCGGACGCTGGCCCATGCCCTGCGCCGAGGCGAAGGGGTTGTTGCCGGGGCGGGGGCCGGCGGGACGCTGACCCATGCCCTGCGAGCTGGCGAAGGGGTTGTTGCCGGGGCGCGGAGCGCCGCCGGGACGCGGGGCCTGCGACGCGGGCTTCTCGGGAGCGGGGGCGCCCGGCTTGGGCGCACCGCCCTCGGGTGCCGACGGTGCGGGCTTCTCA
>NZ_JAMXSA010000006.1:0-94030 GCF_024124465.1 Microbacterium sp. CnD16-F | reverse complement strand
TGCGCGAGGCGGTTCCGGGCCTGGGTCCCCTCAGCGTGCTGGGGCCGGTGCCGACCGACGACGGCGCGCGTGCGCTGGTGCGGGTCGACTACGCGCACGGGCGGGCGGTGGCCGAGCAGCTGCGGGCCTCGGTCGTCGCCGACGCCGTCCGCGGTCGACGGCGGGGTCCGGGGCCGCGGACTACACTCAGGGTTCGGCTCGATGTGCCCGAGCTCGATCTGTGAGGACCTGAATGCGCGTCGTTTTCGCCGGAACCCCCGAACCGGCCGTCCCCTCGCTCCGCGCCCTCGCGGCTTCGTCCCACGAGATCGTCGGCGTCGTCACCCGTCGCGACGCCCCCGTCGGACGCAAGCGCGTGCTGACGCCGTCCCCGGTCGCGGTGGCGGCCGAGGAGCTCGGACTGACCGTCGTCAAGGCCGACCGGCTCGACGAAGCGGCGACCGCCGAGATCGCCGCCCTCGGCGCGGACCTCGGTGTCATCGTCGCGTACGGCGGTCTCGTGCGGGAGCCCCTGCTCTCGACGCCCCGGCACGGATGGATCAACCTGCACTTCTCGCTGCTGCCCAAGTGGCGCGGCGCCGCGCCGGTGCAGCACGCGCTCATCGCGGGCGACCGGGTGACGGGCGCCGCCGTGTTCCAGCTCGTCCCGGCCCTGGATGCGGGCGACGTGTACGACGAGATGCGCTACGACGTCCCGCGCGGGGCGACCGCAGGTGACGTGCTCGCCGACCTGGCGGTCTCGGGTGCTCAGCTGGTGTCCGGCGTCGTCGACGCGATCGATGACGGCACCGCCGCCCCGACCCCGCAGCAGGGGGAGCCGACGCTCGCGCCCAAGCTCACGCAGGCGGACGGTGCGCTCGACCTGACGCAGCCCGCCGACCGGGTCGTCGACCGCTTCCGCGGGACGACCCCCGAACCCGGCGCGCACCTCTCCGTCGGCGGCGCCCGCGTGAAGGTCCATGCCGCCCTGCGCGGTCCCGACATCGACCTCGAGGTCGGCCGGCTCGCTCTCGTCGGCCGGGACGTGCTCGTGGGGACGGGGGAGGGGACGCTGCTCCTGCGCACCGTTCAGCCGGCCGGCAAGGGCGCCATGCCCGCCGCGGACTGGTGGCGTGGCCTCCGGTCCGACGATCCGCGCGCCGACCTGCCGGGGGAGTCCTCGTGACCGCGCGTGACGTCGCGTACACCGTCATCCACGCGGTCGGTGCGGAGGACGCCTACGCCAACCTCCTGCTCCCGCGAGAACTCGAGCGTGCCCGTCTGTCGACGGCGGATGCCGCCCTCGCCACCGAACTCACCTACGGCACGCTCCGCCGGGTGGGCACCTACGACGCGATCATCGAGATCGCCGCGGCACGCCCGGTCTCGGGCATCGACCCCGCCGTCCTGGACGCGCTGCGGCTGGGGGCGCATCAGCTGCTGGCGACGCGCGTCCCCGCGCACGCCGCGGTCCACGAGACGGTCGACCTCGTGGGGCGCGTCGCCGGACGTCGTGCGACGGGTTTCGCGAACGCCGTCCTGCGCCGCGTGTCCGAGCGGGACGAGGAGGAGTGGCTGTCGCGCATCGAGGATGCTGCCCGCTCCGACGACGAGCGGCTGTCGGTGCGCTTTGCCCATCCCGTCTGGATCATCCGCGCCTTCCGACGCGCCCTCGCCGCGGAGGGGCGCGAGGCGGAGCTGCTCGACCTGCTGGCGGCGGACAACGCCGCGCCCACGGTGACGCTGTCGGCCCTCCCGGGCGTGGGCGAGATCCCGGCGGACGCCGATCGCACGCCGTTCTCGCCGCTGGGCTTCCGGCTCGCCGGCGGTGACCCCGATCGCATCGTGCGCGCCTCGGGCGGCGCTGTGCGCGTCCAGGACGAAGGGTCCCAGCTCGCCGCCCTCGCGTTGTCCCGTGCGCTGCCCGTCCGCAAGGGCGAGCGCTGGCTCGACCTGTGCGCCGCTCCGGGCGGCAAGACGGCGGTCCTCGCGGCCGAGGCGGTCGCGCACGACGCCCGGCTCGAGGCGAACGAGCTCTCCCCGGCACGCGCGCGACTGGTGCGCCAGTCGGTCGCCGCGGTCCCGCTCGAGGTGCCGGTGTCGGAGGAGGACGGCCGCTCGCGTGCCGGGCGGGGCGTCTACGATCGCATCCTCGTCGACGCGCCGTGCACCGGACTCGGTGCCCTCCGTCGGCGCCCCGAGGCGCGGTGGCGCAAGGCCCCCGCCGACGTCCCCGAGCTCACGCAGTTGCAGACCGAGCTCCTCACCGCGGCGGTCGATGCGCTCGCTCCCGGCGGGGTCGTCGCCTACGTCACGTGCTCCCCGCACCTGGCCGAGACGGCGGGTGTGGTGGCCGAGGTCGAGCGTCGTTTCGGCGCCGAGATCACCCAGCTCGACGCCCGCGCGGTGCTCCGTGAGATCTCCGGCGGCGACATCGATCTCGCCGCACCGGCCGACGGTTCCGGTCGCGCGCAGCTGTGGCCGCACCGTCACGCGACCGACGCCATGTCGATCTGGCTCCTGCGCCGTTCGTGACCCTGCAGGAAAGACGACGGGGCGCCGGGATAATGGCTGACGTGGCCCATTCCGACGTACGCATCAACCCCAGCATCCTCGCCGCCGACTTCGTGAACATGCAGGCCGAGCTCGCCCGCATCGCGTCGGCGGACTTCGTCCACGTCGATGTGATGGACAACCACTTCGTCCCCAACCTGACGTTCGGCCCGCAGATGGTCGAGCGCATCCAGGCGACCAGTCCGGTGCCGCTCGACGTGCACCTCATGATCAGCGACGCCGACCGGTGGGCGCCGGGCTACGCCGAGATCGGCGCGGCATCCGTCACCTTCCACCTCGAAGCGGCCGCCGAACCCGTCGCGCTCGCGCGGCGCCTGCGTGACATCGGGGCGCGCGCCGGTGTCGCCGTGAAGCCGGCGACCCCCGTCGAGCAGCTCTTCGACGTGCTCGACGAGTTCGACCAGATCCTCGTGATGACCGTCGAGCCCGGCTTCGGCGGGCAGAGCTTCATGGCCGACCAGATGCCGAAGCTCCGTCGCCTGGCCGACGAGGCGCGCCGGCGCGGGTCGCAGGTCTGGTTGCAGGTCGACGGCGGTATCGGCGAGTCGACCATCGCGCAGGCGGCGGAGGCCGGGGCCGACACGTTCGTGGCGGGCTCCGCGGTGTTCGGCGCCGAGGACCCCGGCGCGGCGATCCGCGCCCTCCGGTCGGCCGCGGCATCCGCTCACCGGCACTGACGGCATCGTCACGGGAACCGGACCGCGGCGCCGTGCCGGTACCCTGGATGGTGTGAAGACCTTCGACGGACTGTTCTCCGAGCTGACCGAGACGGCGCAGACCCGTCCCGAGGGATCCGGAACCGTCGCGCAGCTCGACCGGGGCGTCCACGCGATCGGCAAGAAGATCGTCGAAGAGGCGGCCGAGGTCTGGATGGCCGCCGAATACCAGTCCGACGCCGAGACGGCCGAGGAGATCTCGCAGCTGCTGTACCACCTGCAGGTGCTGATGCTCGCGAAGGGGCTGACGCTCGAGGACGTGTACCGACATCTCTGATCGGTCCTTCCCGCCGTCCGCATACCTCACACCGAAAGACGTTCCATGCTGCGCATCGCCGTCCCCAACAAGGGCATGCTCGCCGAGACCACGGCGGGGATGCTCGCCGAAGCCGGGTACACCGGCCGACGTGACCCCAAGGACCTCCACGTCATCGACCCCGTCAACGACGTGGAGTTCTTCTACCTCCGTCCGAAGGACATCGCGACCTACGTCGGTTCCGGCGCGCTCGACGTCGGGATCACCGGCCGCGACCTGCTGCTGGACGCCCGGATGCCGGGGGCCCGCGAGATCGAGCAGCTCGGCTTCGGCGGCTCGACGTTCCGATTCGCCGGTCCTCCGGGACGCTTCACCGAGCTCTCCGACCTCGATGGTCTGCGTGTCGCGACGGCCTACCCGGGCCTCGTCGACGGCTACCTCGACGAGCACGGCGTGGCTGTGGACCTCGTGCCCCTCGACGGAGCGGTCGAGTCCGCCGTGCAGCTGGGGGTGGCGGATGCCGTCGCCGACGTGGTCTCGACGGGGACGACGCTCCGCCAGGCCGGGCTCGAGATCTTCGGCCCCGTCCTGCTCGAGTCCGAGGCGGTCCTCATCGGCGCCCCGACCGAGGCGCCCGGCACCGAGACGCTGCTGCGGCGCCTGCGCGGCGTGATGGTCGCCCGCCGCTACGTGCTCATCGACTACGACCTGCCGGCGCACCTCGTCGACCAGGCGGTCGCGCTGACCCCGGGCATCGAGTCCCCGACGATCTCGCCGCTGCGCGACCCGGAGTGGGTGGCCGTGCGCGTCATGAGCCCGCGCAAGACCGTGAACCAGGTCATGGACGCGCTGTACGAGATCGGCGCCCGCGCGATCCTCGTGACGGCGATCCACAACGCGAGGCTCTGACGTGTCGCTCGTCTGCCGGGTCATCCCGTGCCTCGACGTGGCCGCCGGCAAGGTCGTGAAGGGCGTCAACTTCGAGAACCTGCGCGAGATGGGCGACCCCGTCGAACTCGCCCGCCGGTACTACGAGCAGGGTGCGGACGAGATCACCTTCCTCGACGTCACCGCGACCGTCGACGCGCGCGACACGACCTACGACGTCGTGCAGCGCACCGCCGAGCAGGTCTTCATCCCACTCACGGTCGGCGGCGGCGTGCGCTCGGCCGAGGACGTCGCCCGCCTCCTCGGCGTCGGTGCCGACAAGGTCGGCGTGAACTCGGCGGCCATCGCGCGGCCGGAGCTCCTCGGCGAGATCGCCGACCGGTTCGGCACGCAGGTGCTCGTCCTGTCGCTCGACGTCAAGCGCGCACCGCACACTGCCTCCGGGTTCGCCGTCACGACCCACGGCGGCCGCACCCTGACCGACCTCGACGCGCTCGCCTGGGCGCGTGAGGCGATCGAGCGCGGTGCGGGCGAGCTCCTCGTCAACTCGATCGACGCGGACGGTACGAAGGACGGTTTCGACCTCGAGCTCGTCGCCCTCATGCGCGAGGTCTCGTCCGTGCCCGTGATCGCCTCGGGCGGCGCCGGCGACGCGGCGCACTTCGCCCCGGCGATCGAGGCCGGCGCCGACGCGGTGCTCGCGGCATCCGTCTTCCACTCCGGCCAGCTGACCGTCGGCGACGTGAAACAGGCCCTCGCGGCCTCGGGTGTGGAGGTGCGGCGATGACCGGATCGATCGACGAACGCATGGCGCGGGTCGTCTACAACGCCGACGGCCTCGTGCCCGCGATCGTGCAGCAGCACGACACGCGCGAGGTCCTCATGCTGGGGTGGATGGATGCCGAGGCCCTCCGCCGCACGCTCACCGAGGGTCGCGTGACGTTCTGGTCCCGGTCGCGGCAGGAGTACTGGCGCAAGGGCGACACCTCCGGCCACGCGCAGTTCGTCCGCGGCGTGCGCCTCGACTGCGACGGCGACACCCTCCTCGTGAGCGTCGAGCAGGTCGGGGCCGCCTGCCACACCGGCGACCGCACGTGCTTCGACGCCGACGACCTCGACCCCGTGATCGGCGAGTTCTCGTGACCGAGGCCACCGCGCGCCGGATGCGGCTGTCCGCCGTGCTGGCGATCCTCCTCGGCGGCGCGGTCGGCATCATCGGGTCGACCCAGACCTGGCTGAACGCGACCTTGAACGACGGCTCGCAGCTCGCGGTCCCGGTCCCCGGCGCCGACGCGCTGGCGGTGCTCGCGCCGCTCAGCCTCGCCGCGCTCGCGCTCGGCCTCGCGCTCACGATCGTCGGGCGTGCGCTCCGCTACGTCTTCGCGGTCGTCGCGATCGGCCTGGGGGCGGGGCTCGGCTGGGGCTCGTACCGCATCGCAGCGGAGCAGCCCATCGACGCCGTCGCAGGGCCGGTGACGGATGCCACGGGCCTCAGCGGCGCGCAGGGTATCTCCGGCATCGTGTCCGGGATCACGGCGACGCCCTGGCCCGGGGTGACGGCCGCGGCATCCGTCCTCATCGTGCTGGGCGGCGTCCTCATCCTCGCGACCGCCCACCGGTGGAGCGCCGGCGGCCGCAAGTACCGCACGACGGGGGCCGCGGGGACCGGCCCCCGCGACAGCATCGATTCCTGGGACGACCTGTCCCGCGGTGAGGATCCGACGAGCTGACGCGTCCGGGGCGGGGGGAGGGTGCCCGCCCCGCTAGACTGGTGGTGCGGCTCCGGCCGCCCCGAACCTGCATGCGAAGGAGAACAATGAGCGGCATCGAGGACCCCGGCCACGGACACTCCCCGGCGGCATGGACGACGGTCGTCATCATGCTCATCGCCCTGACGATCGGCACCGTTTTCTTCTTCCTCGAGATGCCGCTCATGGTCTGGCTCTCGGTCGTCCTGCTGGTCATCGGCCTCATCGTCGGCTACATCATGACCAAGGCGGGCTACGGCGTCGGCGGATCCAAGACCGTCTCGAAGCAGCACTGACGTGCTCGCCGACCTGACGGCCGGCGCGGTGGAGGATGCACGGGAGCGGGAGACCGTCCGCCCCCTGGCCGTGGTGGAGAAGCTCGCGCTCGCGCAGCCTGCCGCCATCGATGCGCTGGCCGCTCTCGCCCCCGCCGACAGCGTCAAGATCATTGCCGAGGTCAAGCGCGCGAGCCCGTCGCGCGGTGATCTCGCTGACATCCCCGATCCCGCGCTGCAGGCGCGTCGCTACGAGATCGGGGGAGCGTCCGCGATCTCGGTGCTCACCGAGGGGCGCAAGTTCAAGGGTTCGCTCGCCGACCTCGAGTCGGTGCGGGCAGCCGTCACCCTCCCGGTGCTCCGCAAGGACTTCATCGCGACGCCGTACCAGGTGTTCGAGGCCCGCGCCGCCGGCGCCGACCTCGTTCTCCTCATCGTGGCGGGTCTCGAGCAGCGCGTGCTGGCCGAGCTGTACGACCTCGTCGTCGAACTCGGCATGACGCCGCTCGTCGAGACCCATTCCGCCGAAGAGGTCGCGCGCGCGGGCGACATCGGCGCGCGCCTGGTGGGTGTCAACGCCCGCAACCTCTCCACCTTCGAGCTCGACCGGGACCTCTTCGGCCGGCTCGCCCCCGAGCTGCCGGACGGCGTGATCAAGATCGCCGAGTCCGCCGTGCTCTCACCCGCCGACGTCGCCCATTACCGCGGCGCCGGCGCCGACGTCGTCCTGATCGGCGAAGCGCTCGTCACGAACGACCCCGTGTCGACGCTCGCCGCCTTCCTGGAGGCAGGCTCATGAGTCTTCGCGCAGTGAACGGTCCCTTCTTCGGCGAGTTCGGCGGGCGATACATGCCCGAGTCGCTGATCGCGGCGATCGACGAGCTCACGGCGGTCTACGAGGACGCGAAGGCCGACCCCGCCTTCGCGGCCGAGTTCGCCCGCTTGCTGAACGTCTACGCGGGGCGGCCCTCCGCCCTCACCGAGGTGCCACGGTTCGCCGAGCACGCCGGCGGCGCAC
The DNA here is from genome assembly GCF_024124465.1 of Microbacterium sp. CnD16-F. Lineage (NCBI taxonomy): Bacteria > Bacillati > Actinomycetota > Actinomycetes > Micrococcales > Microbacteriaceae > Microbacterium > Microbacterium sp. CnD16-F. The sequence continues at coordinate 86,576 of NZ_JAMXSA010000006.1, read as the reverse complement.
GCATCTTCCTCAAGCGCGAGGACCTCAACCACACCGGGTCGCACAAGATCAACAACGTGATCGGTCAGGCGCTCATCACGCAGAAGCTCGGCAAGAAGCGGGTCATCGCCGAGACCGGCGCCGGCCAGCACGGCGTCGCCACCGCGACCGCCGCCGCGCTGTTCGGCTTCGAGTGCACGATCTACATGGGCGAGGTCGACACCGAGCGCCAGGCCCTCAACGTCGCTCGGATGCGGCTGCTGGGCGCTGAGGTCGTGCCGGTCACGACCGGCTCCCGCACCCTCAAGGACGCCATCAACGAGGCGTACCGCGACTGGGTCGCCTCGGTCGAGACGACCAACTACATCTTCGGCACCGCCGCGGGCCCGCACCCGTTCCCCGCGATGGTGCGCGACTTCCAGAAGGTCATCAGCGAGGAGGCGCGTCAGCAGCTCCTCGACGAAACCGGCCGCCTCCCCGACGCCGTCATCGCGTGCGTCGGCGGCGGGTCGAACGCGATAGGCATGTTCGACGCGTTCCTCGACGACGAAGGCGTCGCGCTGTACGGAGTGGAAGCTGCCGGTGACGGCGTCGACACGCCGAAGCACGCGGCGTCCATCGAACGCGGCCGTCCCGGCATCCTCCACGGTGCGAAGACCTTCGTCCTGCAGGACGAGGACGGGCAGACGACCGAGTCGCACTCGATCTCCGCCGGCCTCGACTACCCGGGCGTCGGGCCCGAGCACGCGTGGCTCGCGAGCATCGGCCGCGCGCGGTACATCCCCGCGACCGACACCGAGGCCATGGAGGCGCTGCGCCTGCTGAGCCGCACCGAGGGCATCATCCCCGCGATCGAATCGGCGCACGCCCTCGCCGGCGCACTCCGCATCGGCCGCGAGCTCGGTCCGGGCGCGATCCTCGCCGTCAACCTCTCCGGCCGCGGCGACAAGGACATGGACACCGCCGCGCGCTGGTTCGAGCTGTACGACGCCGACAAGGAGCCCGTCGAGATCCCGGCCGACCCCGAGCACGGCAGCGGCGAAGGGGTCGAGCTGTGACCTCGCGCGTCGCCGCCGCGATCGCCGCCGCGAAGGAATCCGGTCGGGGCGCGTTCGTCGGCTACCTCCCGATCGGATACCCCGACCTGCAGACGAGCATCGACGCCGCCGTGGCCCTGGCCGACAACGGCGCGGACATCCTCGAGCTCGGCCCGCCTTACTCCGACCCCGTCATGGACGGCGTCGTCATCCAGGAGGCCACGCAGGCCGCCCTCGCGGCGGGCTTCCGCTTCCGCGACACGTTCACGGCCGTCCGCGCCATCGCCGAACGCGTCGATGTGCCGATCGTCGTCATGACGTACTGGAATCCTGTGTTCCAGTACGGCGTGGACCGGTTCGCCGACGACCTCGCCGCCGCCGGCGGTGCGGGACTCATCACCCCCGACATCACGCCCGACGCAGCGGCCGAGTGGATCGCCGCGTCCGAGCGCACCGGGCTCGATCGCATCTTCCTCGCGGCACCGTCCTCGACCGACGAGCGCATCAGGATGATCGCCGAGCACTCCACCGGTTTCGTGTACACCGTCTCGACGATGGGCATCACGGGGGAGCGGACGGAATTGGATGCCGCGGCCCGCGCCCTCGTCGATCGCCTGCGCGCGCACGGCGTCGAGAACGCCTGCGTCGGCATCGGCATCTCGACGGCCGACCAAGTCGACGGTGTCCTCGACTACGCCGACGGCGCCATCGTGGGCACCGCGCTCGTGCGCGCGCTCCGCGACGGCGGTGTGGACGGCCTCGCCGCGACGACCCGTGAGCTGTCCCGCGGCGCAGGTCCGCGTCCGGGCACCGCGTAGACTCGCCGTCGTGACTTCTGCAGCCCTCTCCGTCGTCGCGAGCATCCCCAGCCCGCCGATCAACTCGTTCCAGCTCGGCCCACTGACGATTTACTTCTACGCCCTCTGCATCCTCGCGGGCATCGTGGTGGCCACGTTCTGGACCAACCGCCGTCTGACCAAGCGCGGCGCGGAGCCGTGGGTCGTCATCGACATCGCGCTGCTCGCGGTGCCGCTGGCCATCATCGGCGCACGCATCTTCCACGTCCTCACGCACCCGGGGTTCTACTTCGGCGAGGACAAGGACCTGTGGGCGATCTTCCGCATCTGGGAGGGCGGCATCGCCATTTTCGGCGCCCTGATCGGCGGCGCCGTGGGTGCGTGGCTCGGCTGCAAGTGGAGCGGCATCCGCTTCTGGACCTTCGCCGACGCGCTCGCGCCCGCGCTCCTGCTGGCGCAGGCGTTCGGCCGCTTCGGCAACTGGTTCAACCAGGAGCTCTACGGCCTGCCCACCGACCTGCCGTGGGGCCTGGAGATCAGGTACCCGAACCCGGCCTGGCCGGCGGGTCTGCCCGAAGGCACCCTCTTCCACCCGACCTTCCTCTACGAGGTCATCTGGAACGTCATGGGTGTGATCATCATCGCCGCGGCCGGTCGCCGCTTCCGTCTGCAGTGGGGCCGGCTGTTCGGCCTCTACCTCGTCTGGTACTGCGCCGGTCGCATCGTGTGGGAGTCCATCCGCATCGACCCGAGCGAGGTCTACCTCGGTCTGCGCACCAACGTGTGGGCCGCGATCCTCGGCGTCGTCGTGGGTCTGGTCATCATGATCGTGCAGAAGCGCCGGCACCCCGGGTTCGAGCCGTCGCCGTATCAGCCGGGACGCGAATGGACGCCTCCGGGCGCGGTACATTCGCAGGGAACCGATGACTTCGTCGACGTGAGCGCACCCCCCGCGTCCGAAGAATCCTCCGACTCGGCCACAAGCTCAGTCACCACCCGATAGCACCGCAGGGCCGACGTCGTCCCAGGTTGAGCACCCATGTGAGGACGGTAGGCATGCCCTCGAGCTCCCGTCACGAAGACACCACGACCCGGTCGGCCGGGACCATCGCCGGTGGTTCGTTCCCTGCGAAACAGGGGATGTACAACCCGGCGTTCGAAAAGGACGCCTGCGGTCTGGCGATGGTCGCGACGCTGCGCGGTGAGGCGGGCCACGACATCGTGGACCTCGCCCTCACCGCGCTGCGCAACCTCGAGCACCGCGGCGCGATCGGGTCGGATGCCGGTACCGGTGACGGCGCCGGCATCCTGACGCAGATGCCCGACGCGTTCCTGCGCGCGGTGGTCGACATCGACCTGCCGCCCGTGGGGGAGTACGCCGCGGGACTCGCGTTCCTCCCGACGGACCACGACGAGCGCGCGGCCCAGAAGAGCGCGATCGAGGCGATCGCGCGGAGCGAGGGCCTCACCGTCCTCGGCTGGCGCGTGGTGCCGACGGCCGACGAGAACCTCGGCAAGCTGGCGTTCCACGCCCGTCCGGCCTTCGAGCAGCTGTTCGTGTCGCGGCCGGCGGTCGGCGACGCGCCGGCGCTGTCGGGCATCGCGCTCGACCGGCGGACCTACCGCCTCCGCAAGCGCGCCCAGCACGAGCTGGACGCCTACTTCGTCTCGCTCTCGAGCCGCACCCTCGGCTACAAGGGCATGGTCACGACCCTGCAGCTCGAGCCGTTCTACCCGGACCTGCAGGACGAGCGGTTCGCGACCGAGCTCGCCGTCGTCCACTCGCGGTACTCCACCAACACGTTCCCGTCGTGGCCGCTCGCGCAGCCGCTGCGCATGCTGGCGCACAACGGTGAGATCAACACCGTCAACGGCAACCGCAACTGGATGCGGGCGCGTCAGTCGCAGCTCGAGTCCGAGCTGCTCGGCGACATCCGTCCGCTCCTGCCGATCTGCAGCCCGGGCCAGAGCGACTCGGCCTCGTTCGACGAGGTGCTCGAGCTGCTGACGCTGACCGGGCGCAGCCTGCCGCACGCGATCATGATGATGGTGCCCGAGGCTTACGAGAAGCAGGCCGACATCCCGGCCGACCTGCGCGCCTTCTACGAGTACCACTCGATGCAGATGGAGCAGTGGGACGGCCCGGCCGCCCTCATCTTCACCGACGGCTCGCTCGTGGGGGCGACGCTCGACCGCAACGGCCTGCGTCCGGGTCGGTGGACCGAGACCACCGACGGACTGGTCGTCATCGGCAGTGAGACCGGTGTGCTCGACTTCGAACCCGAGCGCATCAAGCGTCGCGGTCGTCTGCAGCCCGGACGCATGTTCGTCGTCGACACCGCGCAGGGGCGCATCGTGGAGGACGAGGAGATCAAGCGCGACCTCGCCACCCTGCACCCGTGGCAGGAGTGGTTGGACGAGGGTCGCGTGCGCCTCAAAGACCTCCCCGAGCGCGAGCACATCGTGCACCCCATCGCCTCGATCACGCGCCGCCAGCGCACCTTCGGCTACACCGAGGAGGAGGTCCGCATCCTCCTGACGCCGATGGGCCAGACGGGCGCCGAGCCGCTCGGTGCGATGGGTTCCGACACCCCCATCGCCGTCCTCAGCGAGCGTCCCCGCCTGCTGTTCGACTACTTCGTGCAGCAGTTCGCGCAGGTCACGAACCCGCCGCTGGACTCCATCCGCGAAGAGGTCGTCACCTCGCTCGGGCTCGGGCTCGGTCCCGAGCGGAACCTCCTGGCATCCGGACCGGACCACACGCGCGTCATCACGCTCGACTTCCCGGTCATCGACAACGACGAACTCGCGAAGCTGCAGAACATCGACCGCGCCCTCCCCGGTCGGCGCTCCATCACGATCCGCGGTCTCTACCGCGCCGACGACGACGCGGACTCGCTCCGTGCGCGCCTCGACGAGATCAACGCCGAAGTGGATGCCGCCATCGCCGACGGCGTCGAGTTCATCATCCTCAGCGATCGCGACTCCACCTCGGACCTGGTTCCGATCCCGTCCCTGTTGACGCTCTCGTCGGTGCACCACCACCTCATCCGCAACGAGAACCGCATGAAGGTCGGTCTCGTCGTCGAGGCGGGCGACGTCCGCGAGGTGCACCACGTCGCGACCCTGATCGGCTACGGCGCGTCGGCGGTCAACCCGTACCTCGCGATGGAGACGGTCGAGTACCTCGTCCGCGCGGGCTACATCACCGGTGTCGAGCCCGAGAAGGCCGTCCGCAACCTGATCTACGCGCTCGGCAAGGGCGTGCTGAAGATCATGTCGAAGATGGGCATCTCGACGGTGTCCTCGTACGCGGGAGCGCAGGTCTTCGAGGCCGTCGGCCTGTCGCAGGAGTTCGTCGACACCTACTTCACCGGCACCGAGACGAAGCTCGGCGGCATCGGGATCGAGGAGATCTCGCGCGAGAACCTGGCCCGTCACGAGTTCGCGTACCCGGCGGACCAGGCCGCCCGTGCGCACGAGCGGCTGTGGACCGGTGGCGAGTACCAGTGGCGTCGCGACGGCTCGCCGCACCTCTTCAACCCCGATACGATCTTCCGTCTGCAGCACGCGACGCGAACCCGTCGGTACGACATCTTCCGCGAGTACACCCACCTGATCGACGAGCAGGCCGCCGAGCTCAAGACGCTCCGCGGACTGTTCCGCCTCAAGACCGGAGTGCGTCCGGCGGTGCCGATCGACGAGGTCGAGCCGGTGTCCTCGATCGTCAAGCGCTTCTCGACGGGCGCGATGAGCTACGGCTCGATCTCGAAGGAGGCGCACGAGACCCTCGCGATCGCGATGAACCGTCTCGGCGCGAAGTCCAACACGGGTGAAGGCGGCGAGGACGTCGATCGTCTGCTCGACCCCGAGCGGCGCAGCTCCATCAAGCAGGTCGCGTCGGGACGCTTCGGTGTCACGAGCATGTACCTCACGCACGCCGACGACATCCAGATCAAGCTCGCCCAGGGCGCCAAGCCCGGCGAAGGCGGTCAGCTGCCCCCCGGCAAGGTGTACCCGTGGATCGCCCGCACGCGCGGCGGCACCCCGGGCGTCGGCCTGATCTCGCCCCCGCCGCACCACGACATCTACTCGATCGAAGACCTCAAGCAGCTCATCTTCGACCTGAAGCGCGCCAACCCGTCCGCGCGGGTGCACGTCAAGCTCGTGAGCCAGTCGGGCATCGGCGCGGTCGCGGCCGGCACCGCGAAGGCGCTGGCCGACGTCATCCTCGTCTCCGGCCATGACGGGGGGACGGGCGCGAGCCCGCTCAACTCCCTCAAGCACGCGGGCACCCCGTGGGAGCTCGGTCTCGCCGAGACGCAGCAGACGCTGATGATCAACGACATGCGCGGCCGCGTCGTCGTGCAGGCCGACGGTCAGCTCAAGACCGGGCGCGACGTGCTCATCGCCGCGCTCCTGGGCGCCGAGGAGTTCGGTTTCGCGACGAGTGCGCTCGTGGTGGAGGGGTGCATCATGATGCGCGTCTGCCACCTCGACACCTGCCCCGTGGGTGTCGCGACGCAGAACCCCGAGCTGCGCAAGCGCTTCACGGGCAAGGCGGAGCACGTCGTCAACTTCATGGAGTTCATCGCCCAGGAGGTCCGCGAGTATCTCGCCGAGCTCGGCTTCCGCTCGATAGACGAGGCCGTGGGGCACACCGAGGTCCTCGACGTGCAGCCCGCCGTCGACCACTGGAAGGCGCACGGCCTCGACCTGTCGCCCATCCTGCGGGGTCCCGCCTTCTCCGACGACGCGCCGCGACGCCGGGTGCAGGAGCAGGAGCACGAGCTCGAGGAGCACTTCGACGTCGCCCTGCTCAACCGGGCGCGCGACGTCGTCGAGCACGGCGGCCACCTGACGATCGACCTGCCGGTGCGCAACACCGAGCGCGCCGTCGGCACGATGCTCGGCCACCACGTCACCAAGGTGCACGGCGAGAACGGTCTGCCCTCCGGCACGATCGAGGTCAACCTGACCGGGTCGGCGGGGCAGTCCTTCGGCGCGTTCCTCCCCTCGGGGATCACACTGCGCCTGGAGGGCGACTCGAACGACTACGTCGGCAAGGGACTCTCCGGAGGCGAGATCGTCGTCCGGCCGCCGCGTGCGGCGACCTTCGACGCGTCGAAGAACGTCATCGCCGGCAACGTCATCGGCTACGGCGCGACGCGGGGCTCGATGTTCCTGCGCGGCGTCGTCGGCGAGCGGTTCCTCGTCCGCAACTCCGGCGCGACCGCGGTCGTCGAGGGTGTCGGCGACCACGCGCTCGAGTACATGACCGGGGGACTCGCCGTCATCCTCGGCCCGACCGGGCGCAACCTCGGGGCGGGCATGTCGGGCGGTTCGGCCTACATCTACCGGCTCGACCGGGCGCTCATCAACCGCGAGGCGCTCGCGACCGGCGAACTCGAGCTGCTCGAGCTGGGTGCCGGCGACGTCGAGATCCTCCGCGACCTGCTGAGCCGTCACGCCGAGGAGACCGGATCGGACCTCGCCGAGCGACTGCTCGCGAACCTCGACACCGAGGTCGCGAACTTCACTCGGGTCCTGCCGCGGGACTACGCGGCCGTTCTGAAAACCCGCCAGGAGGCGGCCGCCGAGGGGCTCGACCCCGACAGCGACGTCGTCTGGACCCGCATCCTGGAGGTGACCGGTGGCTGATCCGAAGGGCTTCCTCAAAGTCACCGAGCGCGAGCTGCCGCCGCGCCGGCCCGTTCCCGTACGCATCATGGACTGGAAGGAGGTGTACGAGCAGGGCGACCAGGCCGTGCTCCGCCGACAGGCCGGCCGCTGCATGGACTGCGGTGTGCCGTTCTGCCACCACGGATGCCCGCTCGGCAACCTCATCCCGGAGTGGAACGACCTCACCTGGCGGGGCGAGGGTCGTGCGGCCATCGAGCGGCTGCACGCGACGAACAACTTCCCCGAGTTCACGGGTCGACTGTGCCCGGCCCCCTGCGAGAGCTCCTGCGTGCTCGGCATCAACCAGCCGGCCGTCACGATCAAGCAGATCGAGGTCTCGACGATCGACGAGGCCTTCGCCAACGGCTGGGTCGAGGCCGAGCCCCCCGGGCGCCTCACCGGCAAGACGGTCGCGGTCGTCGGCTCGGGGCCCGCGGGTCTCGCCGCCGCTCAGCAGCTGACCCGCGCCGGTCACACCGTGGCCGTGTACGAGCGCGACGACCGCATCGGCGGTCTGCTGCGCTACGGCATCCCGGACTTCAAGATGGAGAAGCGACACCTCGAGACGCGCCTGCGTCAGATGCGCGACGAGGGCACCCGCTTCCGCGCGGGGGTCGAGATCGGCAAGGACCTGTCGTGGGCGGACCTGCGCGCCCGCTACGACGCGGTCGTCGTCGCCACCGGCGCCACCGTTCCGCGCGACCTGGCGATCCCCGGGCGCGACCTCGACGGGGTGCACTTCGCCATGGAGTACCTCGTCGAGTCCAACAAGGCCGTCGCGGGCGACCAGGTTCCCCACCAGATCCACGCCGAGGGCAAGCACGTCGTCGTCATCGGGGGTGGCGACACCGGTGCGGACTGCATCGGCACCGCTCACCGCCAGGGCGCGCTGAGCGTCACCAACCTCGCGATCGGCAAGCAGCCGCCGAAGTCGCGGCCGGACCACCAGCCGTGGCCCATGATGCCCACGATCTTCGAGGTCGCCTCGGCGCACGAAGAGGGCGGCGAACGCTCCTACCTCGCCTCGACGGTCGAGTTCCTCGGCAACGAGGCGGGCGAGGTGCGCGCCCTGCGCGTGGCCGAGACCGAGTTCGTCGACGGCCGCCGCGTCCCCAAGAGCGGGACCGAGCGCGAGATCCCCGCCGACCTCGTCCTCATCGCGATGGGCTTCACCGGCCCCGAACGCACCGCCCTCGAGGAGCAACTCGGCGCCGTGTTCGACACGCGCGGCAACGTCGAGCGTGCCGATGACTGGCAGTCGACCGCCCCGGGCGTGTTCGTGGCGGGGGATGCCGGGCGCGGCCAGTCCCTCATCGTCTGGGCGATCGCGGAGGGACGCGCGGCCGCTTCGGCTGTCGACGAGTACCTCATGGGATCGACCAGCCTCCCGGCGCCGGTCCGTCCGACCGACGTCGCGATCGGTCTCCCGCACGCCTAGGCTGTAACCGATCCCAGATCCCGAATCACTACCCGACGGAGCTATTTCTGTGAGACGCGCGAAGATCGTCGCCACGCTGGGTCCTGCCACCGAGAGCTATGAGATGGTCCGCGCGATCATCGACGCCGGTGTGGACGTGACCCGTTTCAACCTCAGCCACGGCGACTACGCCGACCACGACGCCCGACTGGCCAACGTCCGGAAGGCGTCGGACGACGCCGGCCGTGCCGTCGCCGTCCTCGTGGACCTTCAGGGACCGAAGATCCGTCTCGGTCGCTTCGCCGAAGGCCCCCACTTCCTCGCCGTGGGCGACGTCTTCAAGATCACGACCGAGGACATCGCCGGCACGAAGGAGATCGTCGGAACGACCTTCAAGGGTCTGCCCGACGACGTGAAGAAGGGCGACTTCCTCCTGATCGACGACGGCAAGGTCCGCGTCCAGGTCACCGGTGTCGAAGGCCCCGTCGTCACGACCGAGGTGATCGTCGCCGGCTACGTGTCCAACAACAAGGGCATCAACCTGCCCGGTGTCGCCGTCAACGTCCCCGCCCTCTCCGAGAAGGACGAGGCCGACCTCCGATGGGGTCTCCAGGCCGGTGCCGACATCATCGCGCTCTCGTTCGTGCGCAACGCCGCCGACGTGACGCGGGTGCACGAGATCATGGCGGAGGAAGGCCGCAAGGTCCCCGTCATCGCCAAGATCGAGAAGCCCCAGGCGGTCGACGCGCTCGAGGAGATCATCGACGCCTTCGACGGCATCATGGTCGCCCGCGGCGACCTCGGCGTCGAGCTCCCGCTGGAGGCCGTGCCCATCGTGCAGAAGCGCGCGGTCGAGCTCTGCCGTCGCATGGCCAAGCCCGTCATCGTCGCGACGCAGATGCTCGAGACGATGATCGAGAACCCCGTCCCCACCCGCGCCGAGACCAGTGACGTCGCCAACGCCGTCCTCGACGGTGCGGACGCCGTCATGCTCTCGGGCGAGACGAGCGTCGGCAAGCACCCCGTCGGCGTCGTCGAGACGATGGCGCGCATCATCGATGCCACCGAGACCCACGGGCTCGAGCGCATCCCGCCGCTGACGGCCAAGCCCCGCACGCAGGGTGGCATCATCACCCTCGCTGCCAACGAGGTGGCCGAGTTCGTCGAGGCGAAGTTCATCTGCCTGTTCACCGAGTCGGGAGACACCGCCCGCCGCATGTCGCGGTTGCGCCCCGGCATCCCGATGCTGGCGTTCGCGATCGACCCGGCGATCCGTCGCCGTATGGCGATCACGTGGGGCATCCAGTCGGCCCTCGTCGAGCATGTGGCCCACACGGACCTCATGTTCCTGCAGGTCGACGACTACTTCCTCTCGCGCGGTCTCCTCGAGGAGGGCGACAAGGTCGTGGTCATCTCCGGTTCCCCTCCCGGGATCATCGGGGCGACCAACGACATCCGCATCCACAAGATCGGCGACGCCGTCCACGGCAAGGCACCGATCTACAAGGCGGAGAGCTGACGCCTCACGGTCGTCGGAAGCGGGCAGTCCTTCGGGACTGCCCGCTTTCTAGCACTCGGGATGCCGCGGCGGAAGGCCCCCGGCCGGAGGTTCCGGCGGGCGTAGGGTCGGGCGGCAGGTAGTCACCACCCGATCACAGGAGGTCATCATGGGATTCTTCGGTTTTCTGATCCTGGGGCTCATCGCCGGCGCCATCGCCAAGCTGATCCTTCCGGGCAAGCAGGGCGGGGGCTGGTTCGTCACGCTCATCCTGGGCGTCGTCGGAGCGCTCTTGGGAGGGTGGCTGGGCAGCGTGCTGTTCAACGCGCCCCTCGAAGAGTTCTTCAGCATCCAGACGTGGCTGCTCGCCATCGGCGGCTCGCTCATCGTCCTGCTGATCTACGGCCTGATCGTCGGCCGTCGTCGGACCACCTGACGACGCGGAGAACACGGAACGGCGCCCCTGCGGGGGCGCCGTTCCGCTGTGGTGCCGGTGGTGGGAGTCGAACCCACACGCCCTTTCGGGCAACCGAGTTTGAGTCGGTCGCGTCTGCCATTCCGCCACACCGGCGCGAGCCTCAACGACGATACCGCAGGATGGCGGGTCGCCCTGGCCTAGGATGGACGGGTGACTGAGCAGGAACCCTCCACCGCCCCCCAGGCTGCCCCGGCTCCCCGACGCGTCGTCGTCGCGGAGGACGAGTCGCTGATCCGCCTCGACATCGTCGAGATCCTGCGTGACAGCGGCTTCGACGTCGTCGGCGAGGCGGGCGACGGTGAGACCGCCGTCCAGCTGGCCACCGAGCTGCGTCCCGACCTCGTCATCATGGACGTGAAGATGCCGATCCTCGACGGGATCAGCGCGGCGGAGAAGCTCAGCAAGAACCACGTCGCCCCCGTGGTCCTCCTCACGGCCTTCAGCCAGAAGGAGCTCGTCGAGCGGGCGAGCGAGGCGGGCGCCCTCGCCTACGTCGTGAAGCCGTTCACCCCGAACGACCTCCTGCCGGCCATCGAGATCGCCCTCGCACGCTACGAGCAGATCATCACGCTCGAGGCCGAGGTCGCCGACATGGTCGAGCGCTTCGAGACCCGCAAGCTCGTCGACCGCGCCAAGGGCCTGCTCAACGAGAAGATGGGCCTGTCCGAGCCCGAGGCCTTCCGTTGGATCCAGAAGGCGTCGATGGACCGCCGACTGACCATGCAGGACGTCGCGAAGGCGATCATCGAGCAGCTCGCGCCCAAGAAGTCCTGACGCGGTCGCCGTGATCGACGAGTTCGATCTCCCGGTCGACCTCGCCTCCCCTCGCGGCACGATCACGCTCCGCGGTGCGGAGGAGGGCGACCTCGACGCGATCGTCGCGCTGCTGTCGGACGACCCCGTCAGCGCAGGCCGCGGCGACGTCGCGGCATCCGACGCTCGTCCGCTCTACCTGCGGGGGCTGCGGCGCATCCTCGCCGCGGAGGGCAACGACCTGCTCGTCGTCGAGCGCGAGGGTCGCATCGTCGGGACGATGCAGCTGACCGTGGTGCCGGGCATGGCGCGGCGGGGGAGCACACGCCTCATGGTCGAGGCCGTGCGTGTCGCCGGCTCGCAGCGCTCGGGCGGGATCGGAGCCGGGATGATGACGTGGGTCACCGACGTCGCGGCGCGTGCCGTGGGCGCATCCCTCGTCCAGCTCACGTCGGATGCCGCGCGCACCGAGGCGCACCGGTTCTACACGCGGCTGGGCTTCGTCGACTCGCACATCGGCTTCAAGTACCCCGTCTCGCGCTGAGCCGGTCAGGATGCCGGCCGGTCCCGCACCATGTTGGTGATCCGGACCGTCGAACACCGCCTGCCCCGGTCGTCGGTCACCACGATCTCGTGCACCGTGAGGCTGCGGCCGAGATGCAGCGGGGTGCACACGCCCGTCACCCAGCCCTCCGTCGCGGAGCGGGTGTGGGTCGCGTTGATGTCGATGCCGACGGCGAGGCGGCCGGGTCCCGCGTGCAGGTTGGCGTGCATCGATCCGAGCGATTCGCCCAGCACGACGTAGGCGCCGCCGTGCAGGAGACCGACCGGCTGGGTGTTGCCGGCCACCGGCATCCGTGCCACCGCCTTCTCGAGGGTGAACTCGACGAGCTCGATCCCCATCTTGTCGGCGAGGGCGCCGAGGCCGCGGTCTTTCGCCCAGCTCAGGCCGTCGCCGGCGGAGAGGGCGTCGGGGGAGGGGGCGTTCTCGGACATGGCTCGGACCTCGGCTTCGGGTGGCGCCGACCCGGCGCCGCTGCGGGGGAGTCGATGTCGCACGCCCGAACTAGGCTGGCTGGGTGAGCGACTCCGCACAGCCTACTCTGCTCGTCGTCGACGGCCACTCGCTGGCCTACCGGGCGTTCTTCGCGCTCCCGGTCGACAACTTCTCGACGAAGGACGGCCAGCACACCAACGGCATTTACGGCTTCCTGTCGATGTTCGTGAACCTCGTGAAGGCCGAACGTCCCACGCACCTCGCGGTCGCGTTCGACACCTCGCGGCAGTCGTTCCGCACCCGCGTCTACGAGGAGTACAAGGCGAACCGGTCCGAGTCCCCGGCCGAGTTCAAGGGGCAGATCCCGCTGCTGCAGGACTGCCTCGCGGCGATGGGCGTGCCGGTCCTCACGAAGGAGGACGTCGAAGCCGACGACATCCTGGCGACGCTCGCGACCCAGGGTGTCGAGAGCGGCTTCCAGGTGCTCGTCTGCTCGGGCGACCGCGACACGATTCAGCTCGTCACAGACGACGTGACGCTGCTCTACCCGAGCGTGCAAGGGGTCTCGCAGCTGAAGCGCTACACCCCGGACGCCGTCGTGGAGAAGTACGGCCTGCCGCCCGAGAACTACCCCGACATCGCGGCGCTCGTCGGCGAGACGAGCGACAACCTCCCGGGCGTCCCGAAGGTCGGCGAGAAGACGGCGGTCAAGTGGCTCACGCAGTTCGGGTCGCTCGACGAGCTGCTGAACCGCGCCGACGAGATCAAGGGGGTCGTCGGCGGCAACCTCCGCGAGCACCTCGACGACGTCCGCCGCAACCGTCAGCTCAACGCCCTCCTGCGCGACGTCGAGCTCGAGCTCACCCCGCAGGACCTCGCGGTCCAGCCGATGGACACGCAGGCGGTCCGCGACATCTTCGCCCGCCTGGAGTTCCGGACCCTCCTGCCGCGCGTCTTCGACGCGTTCGGTGCGGACGCCGAGCCGCCGGCTCCCGAGGTGGCGGCCCCCGAACCGCAGGAGACGGATGCCGCGACCCTCGTGGCGTGGCTGGCGGAGCAGAGCGGCGAGCTCGCCCTCACCGTCGCGGTCACGGGCGGGCTCCCGACCCGCGTCGGCGTCGCGACGACGGATGCGGTGCGCGAGACCGCGTGGGATGAGTCCGCCCGCACGGCGCTCGCCCCGTGGCTCGAGGGCGACGCGCCGAAGGTGATGGTCGACGCGAAGCCGCAGGTGAAGGCGCTGCGCCGGGCGGGCGTGCGCCTCGGCGGGCTCGCGTTCGACGTCCTCCTCGCCGGGTGGCTGCTGCGGCCGAGCCTGCCCGACAAGAACCTCGCGGACCTCGTCGACCGCTACCTCGACGAGAAGCTCCCCGAGGCCGACCCGTCGCAGCTGGTGCCCGAGACCGAGGGCGCGACCCCGGGTCAGCTCGCCTGGTTCGCCCTGCGCGTCGCGGCCGCCGAGCGGGTGGAACTCCCGGCATCCGTCTCCGCGGTGCTGACCGACATCGAGCTCCCGACCCTCGACGCCCTGGCCGACATGGAGCTCGCGGGCGTCTCGGTCTCGCGCGACAAGCTGTCGGGTTTCTCGGGTGAGCTCGCCGCCCGCGCCGACGCGATCGCGCAGGACGCGTACGCGATCATCGGGCGCGAGGTGAACCTCGGCTCGCCGAAGCAGTTGCAGGAGGTGCTGTTCGACCAGCTCGAACTGCCGAAGACCCGCAAGACCAAGACCGGGTACTCGACGGATGCCGCGGTCCTTGCCGACCTGCAAGACACCCACCCGCACCCGTTCCTCGGCCTGCTGCTGCAGCACCGCGAGGCCACGAAACTGCGCCAGATCATCGAGTCGCTGACGGTCGGAATCGCCGACGACGGCCGCATCCACACGACCTACGTCCAGACCGGCAGCCAGACGGGGCGGCTCTCGAGCACGGATCCGAACCTGCAGAACATCCCGATCCGCAACGAGGAGTCGCGCCGGATCCGCGCGGCGTTCGAGGTCGGGGCGGGGTACGAGACCCTCCTGACGGCCGACTACTCGCAGATCGAGATGCGCATCATGGCGCACCTGTCCGGCGACCCCGGCCTCATCGAGGCGTTCAACTCGGGCGAGGACCTGCACCGGTTCGTGGGCGCCCGCGTGTTCGGCGTCGAGCCCGCCGAGGTGACGGCTCCGATGCGGACCAAGGTCAAGGCGATGTCCTACGGGCTCGTCTACGGCCTCAGCGCGTTCGGCCTGTCGAAGCAGCTGCGCATCGAGCAGTCCGAGGCGAAGCAGCTCATGCTCGAGTACTTCGCGCGGTTCGGCGCCGTGCGGGACTACCTGCGGTCCTCGGTCGAGCAGGCCCGCATCGACGGGTACACCGAGACGATCTTCGGTCGCCGCCGCCCGTTCCCCGACCTGACGAGCCCCAACCGGGTGCTCCGCGAGAACGCCGAGCGGGCCGCGCTCAACGCTCCCATCCAGGGCAGCGCCGCGGACATCATGAAGATCGCCCTCGTCGAGATCCACCAGGACCTCCTCGATCAGGGCCTCGGCTCACGCGTGCTGCTGCAGATCCACGACGAACTCGTCGTCGAGGTGGCCGCGGGGGAGTGGGATGCCGTGGAGCAGATCGTCCGCACGCGCATGGGCGACGCGGCCGACCTCTCGGTGCCGCTCGAGGTGCAGATCGGCCGGGGCGGCGACTGGGACGAGGCGGCTCACTGACGCGGCGCGTGCGACGCTCTACGCTCGGAGGATGACCGACGCACAACGCACACCCACTCCGATCGACACGATCGCGGACCGCTGGGTGGACACGCTGGCCGAACTCTCCCCGAGCCTCGCCACCTACATCGGGCGCACGGAGCACAACGGCCGACTGGACGACTACTCGCCCGCCGGGCACGAGCGTCTGGCCGCCGCTGCAGCCGAGACGCTCCGCGCGCTCGACGCTGCGGACGCGGTCGACGACGTCGACGAGGTCACGAAGATGGACCTCTCGGCCGAGCTGGGGCTCCACCTCGACCTCCACGCGGCGAAGTCGCACCTGCGCGACCTGAACGTCATCGCGTCGCCGTCGCAGGACATCCGCTCCGTCTTCGATCTGATGCCGACCGACACGGTAGACGACTGGTCGGTCGTCGCCACACGCCTCGCCGCCATCCCGGGGGCCCTCACCGGTTACGTCGAGACACTCCGACAGGGCATCTCGGAGGGTGTCGTCCCCGCGCAGCGGCAGGTCCGGGAGGTCGTGACGCAGATCGCGCGTTACACGAGCGACACGGGCTTCTTCGCGTCCTTCGTCGGTGAGGCCGCGCCCGCCGAAGGGCACCTCCCCGCCTCGCTGGCCCGCGACCTCGCCGACAACGCCGGCGCCGCGCGGGTCGCCTACGATCAGCTCGCCGCATTCCTGCGCGACGAGCTGGTACCCGTCGCGTCCGAGACCGACGCCGTCGGCCGGGAGCTCTACGCCCTCCACTCCCGCAGCTTCCTGGGTGCGACGATCGACCTCGACGAGACCTACGAGTGGGGGGTCGAGGAACTGGCCCGCATGGTCGCCGAGCAGGAGGCCATCGCGAACGAGATCAAGAGCGGCGCCACCGTCGAGGAGGCGGTCGCCTTCCTCGAGCAGGACGAGAGCCGCAAGCTCCACGGCACCGCGGCTCTGCAGGCCTGGATGCAGGAGACCAGCGACCGGGCCGTCGAAGAACTCGGCCGCACGCACTTCGACATCCCCGAGCCGATCCGTCGCCTCGAGTGCATGATCGCCCCCACGAACGAGGGCGGTATCTACTACACCGGGCCCACCGACGACTTCTCGCGGCCCGGCCGCATGTGGTGGTCGGTCCCCGAGGGCGTCGACTCGTTCGACACCTGGCGGGAACTCACGACCGTCTACCACGAGGGCGTCCCCGGGCATCACCTGCAGATCGCCCAGGCCGTCTACAACCGCGCAGAGCTCAACTCGTGGCGCCGACTCCTGGCGGGCTCGAGCGGCCACGCCGAGGGCTGGGCGCTCTATGCCGAACGCCTGATGGCTGACCTCGGCTACCTCGACGACCCGGCCGACCGCCTCGGGATGCTCGACGGTCAGCGGATGCGCGCCGCCCGTGTCGTCCTCGACATCGGCGTGCACCTCGGCAAGCCGCGTCTGGACGGCACCGGGGTGTGGGATGCCGACTACGCGCTCGAGTTCATGCGTCGCAACGTCAACATGTCGGACGAGTTCATCCGCTTCGAGGTGAACCGCTACCTCGGCTGGCCCGGCCAGGCCCCGTCGTACAAGGTCGGCCAGCGTATCTGGGAGCAGATCCGCGACGAGGCGGCGCAGCGCGGGGGCGCCGACTTCGACATCAAGCAGTTCCACATGCGGGCACTCCGCCTCGGCGGCGTCGGTCTCGACACGTTGCGGGCCGCTCTGCGCGACGACTGAGCGACGCGGACAGACGAACGGGGATGCCGGGAATAGCCGGCATCCCCGTTATCGTTCATTCAGCTGAATGAAAGGGGCGGACATGACCGCAGTGGAGCTGGGCCTCGACACCTTCGGGGACATCACCGTCGACGAGCGGGGCGAGCGCGTGTCGGGCGCGCAGGCGATCCGCAACCTGCTGGCGCAGGCGGAACTCGCCGATCAGGTGGGGGTCGACTTCATCGGGGTCGGGGAGCACCACCGCGCCGAGTACGCCGTCTCGAGCCCCGAGATCGTGCTGTCCGCGATCGCCGCGCGCACCGAACGGATCCGGGTCGGGACGGCCGTGACCGTCCTCTCCAGCGACGACCCGGTACGCGTCTACGAGCGCTTCGCGACGCTCGCGGCGATCTCCGAGGGGCGCGCTGAGGTGATCCTCGGGCGCGGGTCGTTCATCGAGTCCTTCCCGCTCTTCGGCTTCGACCTGTCGGACTACGAGACGCTCTTCGAGGAGCGGCTCGAGCTGTTCTCGCTCCTGCGCCAGGAGAAGCCGGTGACGTGGCAGGGGACGACCCGCCCCGCACTGCAGCAGGCGGACGTCTTCCCGAAGACCGAGGCGGGCATACGCGCCTGGGTAGGCGTGGGGGGATCCCCCGAATCGGTGATCCGCACCGCGCGCTACGGGTACGGCCTCATGCTCGCCATCATCGGCGGCCCGGCCGCGCGCTTCCGCCCGTACGTAGACCTCTACCACCGCGCGATCGGCGAGCTCGGCACCGAGGCGCAGCCCATCGGCATCCACTCGCCTGGTCACATCGCCGACACCGACGAACAGGCGTGGGAGGAGGCGTACCCGGGCTTCGAGGCGCAGAACAACACGATCGGCCGCGACCGCGGGTGGCCGCCGTACAGCCGGATGCGGTTCCAGCACGAGATCGGACCCGAGGGGTCGATCTACGCCGGCTCGCCCGAGACCGTCGCGCGGAAGATCGCCGACACGGTGAGGACCCTGGGGGCCGGCCGCTTCGACCTGAAGTACGCCAACGGCACCCTCGGCCACGACAAGCTCATGCGCTCGGTCGAGCTCTACGGCACGAAGGTCATCCCGCTCGTGCGCGAGATGCTCGGCGAGTGACCCGGGCGCGGCCCCGACCCTCGTACGATGCAGGGATGACCGCGACCTCGACCGGCACGCTGACCGCCCGTCTCGATCGGCTGCCGTTCACGCGCACCCACCTGCGCGTCCTCACCGGATCGGGAACGGGCTGGGCGCTCGACGCGATGGACGTCGGGCTCATCTCCTTCGTCATCGCGGCCCTTGTGGACCAGTGGCAGCTGTCGACCTCGCAGACGTCGTGGATCGCCTCGGCGGGCTTCGCCGGCATGGCGGTCGGCGCCACCGTCGGCGGACTGCTCGCCGACCGCATCGGACGCCGCTCCGTCTTCGCGCTGACGCTCCTCGTCTACGGCATCGCGACGGGCGCGAGTGCGCTCGCGGGCGGTCTCGTCGCGCTCATCGCGCTGCGTTTCGTCGTCGGCCTGGGTCTCGGCGCCGAACTGCCCGTGGCGAGCACCTACGTGAGCGAGTTCGCACCGGCACGGATGCGGGGACGCATCATCGTCGTGCTCGAGGCGTTCTGGGCGGTCGGATGGACGGCCTCCGCGCTCATCGGGTACCTCGTGATCCCGACGGCCGCAGAGGGGTGGCGGTGGGCGCTCGCGATCGGCGCGATCCCCGCGGTCTACGCGCTCGTCGTGCGCTGGGGGCTGCCGGAGTCGCCGCGCTGGCTCGCCTCCCGCGGGCGGACGGCGGACGCCGAACGGGTCATGGCGGGCCTCGAGGCCTCTCCCGCGGTGTTCGGACGCCTCGCTCCGGCCGCGGTCGACGCGGTCGAGGCGCCGGCCGCTCCGGCCACGACCGTGGCGATGCGGCTGCGAGGACTCTGGGCGCCGGGGATGCGGCGGCGCACCGCTGCGCTGTGGGCCGTGTGGTTCTGCGTGAACTTCTCCTATTACGGCGCGTTCATCTGGATCCCGACGCTCCTCGTCTCGCAGGGGTTCGGTCTCGTGCGCAGCTTCGAGTTCACCCTCATCATCACGCTCGCCCAGGTACCGGGGTACGCGGTCGCCGCCTGGCTCATCGAGGTGTGGGGCCGCCGCGCGACACTGTCGGTCTTCCTCGCGGGCTCCGCGGTGGCGGCGATCGTGTTCGGCCAGGCCACGACGGTGCCCATGATCCTCGGGGCCGGGATGGCGCTGTCCTTCTTCAACCTGGGCGCGTGGGGCGCCCTGTACGCCGTCACCCCCGAGACCTATCCGACGTCGCTGCGCGCGACGGGCGCGGGCTGGGCCGCCGGCATCGGCCGGATCGCGTCGATCCTGGCGCCGCCTGCCGTCCCCGCACTCCAGGCGATCGGCGGCGTCCCGGTGGTTTTCGTCGTCCTCAGCGCGTTCTTCGCCGTCGCCGCCGCGGCGACGTGGGGGCTCGCCGAGTCCCGCGGGCGGAGCCTCGCCGAGTGAGCGCGTCCTACGCTGGAGGGATGCCGCAGGACATCCGCTACGTCGCGATCGGGGACTCGTTCACGGAGGGTGTCGGCGACGAGCTGCCGGACGGGAGCGTCCGCGGCTGGGCGGACCTCGTCGCGCAGGGCTGGGCGGATTCCCGCGGCGCAGCGATCTCGTACGCGAACCTGGCCATCCGCGGCAAGCTCATGCAGCCGATCGTCGAGGAGCAGCTCGAACGCGCGCTCGCCCTCCGGCCGACTCACCTGTCCTTCAACGGTGGCGGCAACGACATGCTGCGTCCGCGCACGCCGATCGCGCGCATCGCCGACGCGTTCTCGCACGTGCTCCGCCGCTGCGACGAGGAGGGCGTCACGATGATCGTCCTGTCGGGGGCGAACCCGTCCGCGCAGTTGCCGCTGGCGGGCCTCATCCAGAGACGCGGCGACGAACTGTGTCGCGCGGTGACCGACCGCATCCGCGGACGCCACGACCTGGTCGTCGCGTTGAACTGGCCCGACCGCGAGCTCTCGGACCCGTCGTTCTGGTCGGCGGACCGGCTGCACATGAACGCGCGCGGGCATCACCGCGTCGCCGCGCGCGTGCTGGAGGCGCTGGGGGAGCAGCCCCCGACCGAGTGGTGGCGGCTGGAGGAGGACGACACGGCGGTCGCCCTCGGTCGCGGCCGGTACTTCCGCGAGCACCTCGGGCCCTGGTTGCGGCGCCGGCTCACGGGCACCTCGTCGGGAGACGGACGCGAGCCGAAGTTCGCGGAGTGGCTGACGGTCGAACCGCGCTGAAACCGGATTCGACCGTCCTGTCAAGACCATCCAGGTTCTTTGCAGCATCCGGGATGATCGGAGCACACAGCCTAGAAAGGGAGTGTGCGCATGAGCATCGGAACCGGAATCGTGCTGTTCGTCATCGGGGCCATCCTGGTGTTCGCCGTCAACGTCGACGTCCAGTACGTCAACCTCGACATGATCGGCTACATCCTGATGGCCGCCGGCGCTGTCGTCTTCATCATCGGACTCGTGCTGATGCTGCGGCGGCGTTCCAGCGAGTCGACCGTCCGAACGGTCGACCCTGTTGCGGGGGAGCGGGTCACCCGCTCCGAGACGCGCACGTCGGGAGACGGCACGTACTGACGCGTGACAGACTTCGAAGGCCCGTCCCCAGGGGGCGGGCCTTCGTCGTGCGGGCGGTCACCGGCGCGGCCGGCGGGGCGGATCCATCCCGAGGTGGATGCGGGTGCGCCGCCGCTCGATGCTGATGAACGTCGCGCCCACGAGCCACAGCGGGATCTGGACGAGGAAGGCGATGCGGAAGGCCTCGAGCCGGTAGGTGTCGGGGGTGCCCGCGCCCTGGAGGTCGAGGACGAGGCCGATCGCGAAGATCGCCAGCAGCGCAGCGAGGAAGCCGCCGGCGTTCGTGACGCCCGTCGCGGTGCTGAGCCGGTGCGACGGATTGTGCGTGCGGGCGTGGTCGAAGGCGATCATCGACGCCGGTCCTCCCATCGCCAGGGCGACGAGGAGGACGATCAGCAGCCAGAGGGGCGCGGGGCCCGGCCACAGGATGACGGCCGACCACGCCGCGAACTGGAAGCCGACGGCCGGCAGGACGAGCGCGCGGGAGCGCCGGTGCGGGACGCGCCGCGAGAGCTCGCCGAGGACGGGGCCGAGGGCCATGCCGGCGAACACGTACAGCGAGGTGAGGGCGCCCGCCTCGGCGACGGTCCGCCCCTCGCCCGCCGTCAGGTACGGGAAACCCCACAGGAGGATGAACGCCGTGCCCGCGAAGGGGGTCGTGAAGTGGGACCAGAACGCGAGACGTGTGCCCGGATGCGCGAGGGCGGCGCGGATGCCGACACCGGTGTCGATCGTCGAGGTCACGACCCGGATCGCCCCCGTGTCGGTGTCGACGCTGACGTCGCGCGCGAGGTCCGGCGGACGGTTGCGGACGAGGGCGAACACGAGGACGGCGAACAGGACGCACAGTCCGGCGATCCCGCCGAAGGTGACCGACCAGGAGGTCGCGTGGAGGATCGTCGCGATGGGGATGACGGCGACGAGCTGACCCGCTTGACCCAGGATGCCGGTGAGCTGCACCATGAGCGGTCCGCGCTGCGCGGGGAACCAGGTCGCGACGAGGCGGAGCACCCCCGGGAACACCGCCGCATCCCCCGCACCGAGGAGCATGCGCGCGACGATGGCGACACCGACGCTGGGGGAGAGGGCCATCGTCAGCTGACCGATGGCCATGAGGATCATGCCGGCGGTCATGATCGGACGCGAGCCGAAGCGGTCGAGGAGGATGCCGACGGGGATCTGCATCCCGCCGTAGACGGCCAGCTGGACGACCGCGAACAACGACAGGGTCGCGGCATCCGCCTGGAACCTGTCCGCCGCGTCGACGCCGACCGCGGCGAGCGAGGTGCGGTTGGTGACGGCGAGGACGTACGCGGCGACGCCGGTGCCCCAGATGATCCATGCGCGCACGCTCGGACCGGTTCGACTCACCCCGCCCACGCTACTCTCCGGCGGGCGTACGCTGGCTCCACCCCACCCGGGCGAACGGAGGACGACATGAAGGCCACCATCGGCGACACCGTCATCGCGGAGGCGGACGACGACCAGATCATCCGCATCGAGGGGAACGCCTACTTCCCGCCCTCGTCGGTGAAGGCCGGCGTGCTCGTCGAGAGTCCGACCCCGTACACGTGTCCGTGGAAGGGCGAGTGCCAGTACTTCCACATCGAAGCGGGCTCCGAGCGCCTCGCGGACGGCGCCTGGTCGTACCCGAACCCGTACCCGTCGGCGTTCGACCGCGTCGGTGCGGACTTCTCGGGTTACGTCGCCTTCTCGCCGGGGGTCACGGTCGGCGCCTGACGCCGCATCCGCTCACTCGTGCAGCGGGCCGAGCTCGGCGGCGCGGACGAACCGGGCGGTGACGGGGAGCGGCTGCTCGAGCTCGATCACCGTCCGCAGCGCACTCGGTCGAGGAGAGCGTGGCCGAGCGCTCGCATCATCGAGTTGACATAATGTTCATTATCGGCTGTTTTCGATCGCTCATGAGTGCTGGTGCCATCTCTATCCCCGGGAAACTGCAGGCGCGCGCCCAGACGGCGGGGTGAGGCCACGGTCTCGGAGCGCACGTGCAGTCTCGCGGACGTGCCGGCGAGCGCAGACGTTCAGGACTCGTCCTGGATCGATGCCTCCGGTTCCCAGCGCAGCAGGTCGCCGGGCTGGCACTCCAGCACCTCGCACAGCGCATCCAGGGTGGTGAAGCGCACCGCCTTCGCGCGACCGTTCTTCAGGACGGCGAGGTTGGCCGGCGTGATGCCGATGCGTGCGGCGAGGTCCCCGACGGCCATCTTCCGCCGTGCGAGCATGACGTCGATGTCGACGATGATCGGCATCAGACCACCTCGTCCAGCTCGGTGCGCATCTCGATCGCCTTGCGCAGCAGTGAGCGCATGACGACCACAACGAGCGCGACTCCCCCGGTCGCCACGGCGGCTCCGTAGATGAGGCCGACGACACCCGGGGCGACGTCTCCGGGCACGAGCAGCGTGGCGAGGCCGGCGGTCAGGACGGCGGCGACCGTGATCGCACCGATGATGATGTCGACGAAGCGGAAAGCACCGACCGAGAACACGGCCTCCACGGCGGCCATCGAGACGAGCCGCCAGATGCACACCGCGACGACCTGCAGGCACACGACCCACAGTGCGAGGATCGAGACGGCGGCCACCCGCCACGCGAGCGGCACGGTCTCGAGGTCCCGCCAGATCGCGGGAAGGATGCCGACCTGCACGAGGAGCGAGCCCACGAGGGACGCCACCAGCGCCGTTCGGAGCGTCAGGATCGTTGCTGTGCTCATCATCGCCTTTCGATCTCAATCTATCGAAAAACGATAGCTTCTCCCCCGGTCCTCCGCAACTGGAGACCCGCCCTAGGCTCGAAGGGTGCTCGCAGTCCTCACGGGATTCCTCGTCATCGGCGTCGCGATCGCCGTGGGATGGCTGATCGGGCGCATCGATCTGCTCGGCCCGACTGGTGGGCAGGTGCTCAGCAGGCTGGCCTTCTTCGTCCTGAGCCCGTTCCTGCTGTTCGTGGTCCTGTCCCAAGCCGACGTACGCACGCTCTTCTCGTCGCTGCTGCCGGTCTCGGCGATCGCGGCGGTCGCCATGTTCGCCGTCTACGTTCTCGTCGCGCGCGTCATCTGGCGGCGCCCGGCCGGTGAGGTGCTCATCGGCGCGCTGTCGGCGGGGCAGGTGAACTCGAACAACATCGGCATCCCCCTGTCGCTCTACGTCCTCGGAAGCGCGGCCTACCCCGCTCCCGTCATCCTGTTCCAGCTCCTGGTGCTCACCCCGATCACGATGGCGATCTTCGAGGCGCTCACCTCCCCCACCGGGCGGCGTCCCTGGCCGATCCTGAGGCGGACGATCACCAACCCGATCGTCGTCGGCTCGCTCCTCGGCACGATCGTGTCGGCCACCGGCATCCCGCTCCCACCGATCGTCCTCGACCCGCTGCAGCTGGTCGCGAACGCCGCGGTCCCGATCCTGCTGATCAGCTACGGCATCTCGCTCAACGGTCAGCGCGTGCTGGGGACGACGGGCCGGCGCCGCGACATCCTCCTGGCGAGCGGACTCAAACTGCTCGCCATGCCGGCGGTGGCATGGGTCGTGGCGGCGCTGCTGTTCCGCCTCTCCCCCGCCGAGGTCCTCGTCGTCACCGTGCTGGCGGCCCTCCCGACCGCGCAGAACGTCTTCAACTACGCGCAGCGGTACGCGACGGGGAGGACCATCGCGCGCGACACCGTCTTCCTGACGACGATCGGATGCGTCCCCGTGCTGTTCCTCGTGGTGCTGCTGCTGGGGCATTCGGCCTGACCGACCGGCGGTGTCAGGCGCCGAAGGAGCTGGTGTCGCCGATGAGACGCGTGTGGTCGGCCGGGATCGGCTCGACGGCGGCCCGGGCGACTTCAGCGGCGAACTCCGCGACGTTGTAGAGCTTGCCGGCGCTCTCGCGGCGCTCCGCGATCGCTCCGGGGTTCGCACGCTCGAGCAGGGTCGCCGTGATCGTGCCCTCGATCATGTCGCCCGAGACGACGACGAACTCGACGCCCTTCTCGGTCAGGGCCGGGATCCGCTCGCGGAGGGCGTCCTCGCCGGCGCGCTTGGAGCGAGCGACCGGCTCGTACTCGGGCATGGTCGGCGTGGTCTCGATGAAGTGGGCCTGGTGGCTCGTCACGAACACGACCCGGCTGCCTTCGGACATCAGCGGGAGCGCCGCCTCGAGGGCTCCCACCTGGGCGTCGCGGTTGAGCGTCAGTGCGTAGTCCTCGGCCATGCCGCCTTCCATGCCGCCGGAGGCATTGAGCACGAGGATGTCGAGGGAACCGAAGCGTTCCTTCACCGCGGCGAACATCTCCGAGACGGATGCCGGATCCGTGAGGTCCGCACCGACCGTGAGCACATCGACTCCGAGGCCGCGCAGCTCCGTCGCGAGCTTCTCGGCGCGCGGTGCCTTGTTGCGGAAGTTGATGACGACGTTCGCGCCCGCCTGCGCGAGGTAGCGGGCGGTGTCGGCGCCGATCCCGCGGGACGATCCGGTGACGAGGGCGGTCTGGCCGGTCAGGGATGCGGCGGGAACGGGCTGCGACATGGGGACTCCTGCGGGGTGCTCGGCGGGTGCACGAGACGGACGGGACGGGGACGAGCCTATCAATCGGGGGCGGTTCGGCCTGGCCGTCGACCCCGGTTGGTAGGGTGCGAGGACACGCTCACCGAAGGAGCCGACGATGTTCCCCGATCTCATCCAGTACCTGTGGATCGGTTGGCTGGTGCTCGCGGTCCTCTTCGTCATCATCGAGCTGCTCACCCTCGAGTTCACGTTCCTGATGCTCGCCGCCGGCACCCTCATCGGCGGCCTCGGCGCGAACCTCGCCGGAGGGGTGTGGTGGCTCCAGGTGCTCGCCGCCGCCGCGGTGTCGGCGCTCCTCCTCTTCACGATCCGCCCGCTCCTGCTGCGCGCCCTGCATCGCTCCAGCCAGCACGTCCCGACCAACGTCGACGCGCTCACCGGGATGTCGGCGCGGGCGGTCTCGGCGTTCGTGGACGGCGACGGCTCGGTCAAGCTCGACAACGGCGAGACCTGGACCGCCCGTCTGCTCGACGCCACGGCATCCGTCATACCGGGTCAACGTGTGACCGTCACCGCCGTCCGCGGCGCCACCGTCGTGGTGGCACCCGAAGAAGGGAACCCCGCATGACCTTCCCCGCCCGCGTCGACGTCGGCGCGTTCGTCGGCCAGATCTTCGTCGTCGTCCTCCTGGTCGTCGTCGCGATCTTCGTCGTCGTCGTCCTGTTCCGCTCCATCCGGATCATCCCGCAGGCGTACGCGGGTGTCGTGGAGCGGTTGGGTCGCTATCAGCGCACCCTCTCCCCCGGCCTGAACCTCCTCGTTCCCTTCATCGACCGGCTCCTCCCGCTGGTGGACATGCGCGAACAGGTGGTGTCCTTCCCGCCGCAGCCCGTCATCACCGAGGACAACCTGGTCGTCTCCATCGACACGGTCGTCTACTTCCAGGTGACCGACGCACGCGCGGCGACGTACGAGATCAACAACTACCTCGGTGCCGTTGAACAGCTCACGACGACGACGCTCCGCAACGTGGTGGGTGGTCTGAACCTCGAAGAGGCCCTCACCAGCCGCGACAACATCAACACGCAGCTGCGTGTCGTCCTCGACGAGGCGACCGGCAAGTGGGGCATCCGCGTCTCGCGCGTCGAGCTGAAGGCGATCGATCCGCCCGTGTCCATCCAGGACTCCATGGAGAAGCAGATGCGCGCCGAACGCGACCGGCGTGCCGCGATCCTCACCGCCGAGGGGTCCAAGCAGTCCCAGATCCTCGAAGCGGAGGGCCGCCGGCAGGCCGAGATCCTCCGGGCCGAGGGTGACAAGCAGGCAGCCGTCCTCCGCGCCGAGGGCGAGGCCCAGGCGATCCAGTACGTCTTCGACGCGATCCACAAGGGCGACCCCGACGAGAAGCTGCTCGCGTACCAGTACCTGCAGACTCTGCCGAAGATCAGCGAAGGGGCGTCGAACAAGCTCTGGGTCATCCCCAGCGAGTTCACCGATGCCCTCAAGTCGTTCAGCACCGCGTTCGGCGGACCCGCCCGGCCGACGGACGGGACGACACCGGCACCATGACGCATCCGTGGTTCCTCGGTGAGGAGGCACCGCGGGTGCTCGCCCATCGCGGGTTCGTGCCGCCGGACTCCGAGCAGGTCGTCGAGAATTCCGTCGCCGCCCTCGCCGCCGCGCGCGCGACCGGCACCGTCTACCTCGAGTCCGACTGCCACGTCACCGCCGACGGCGACGTGATCCTCTTCCACGACGACGATCTGCGACGCGTCACCGGAGACCCCCGCCCCGTCGCGACCGTCCGCACCCGCGAACTCGTCGAGATCATGTCGACGCGCGGCGGCCTCGCCGTGCTGCCCGATGTCCTCGATGCGTTCCCGGACGCGCGGTTCAATCTGGACGTGAAGGCGGATGCCGCGGCCGAACCCGTCGGCAGGCTCACCGCGCGCGAGTCGCACCGCGTGCTCCTCACGAGCTTCTCGGACGCCCGCCGCGCCGCGGCCCTGACCTCGGCCCGCGGGCGGGGTGGTGAGCCGGCGACGTCCGCGGGGTCGCGCACGCTCGCGCGGGTGCTGGCGGCTGTCACGGCCCGGCTCCCCCGCCTCGCGGCGCGGCACCTCGAGGGGCTCGACGCGCTCCAGATCCCGGAGCGTCATCGCGGCATCCGGATCCTGTCCCCGCGCCTCATCGACGCCGCGCACGCGGCGGGCGTCGAGGTGCACGTGTGGACCGTCGACGACCCCGCTCGCATGCGCCATCTGTGGGACATGGGCGTCGACGGCGTCGTGACCGATCGGACCGATGTCGGCGTCTCGACGAGGGCATCTCGCGTATAACCGGCGGTCCTGGAGATCGGCTGTGAATAGCACACTCGTTGAGGTCTTCTCGGATGATCCGCACAGGTGAGTTCGTTATACCTGAGGACGACGACGAGAGGACCACACAATGGCAGATCGCAGCCTGCGCGGCATGCGTCTCGGCGCTTCGAGCCTACAGAGCGAAGAGGGCGTCGTGTTCGTGGAGCGCACCAACCACACCTACGTCTGCACCCAGTGCGAGCGCGAGACTGTTCTCACGTTCGCGGCAGACGCCGAGGTTCCCGAGGCCTGGGAGTGCCGCACCTGCGGTTCCGAGGCCGTTCGACGCATCGGCGACACGGTCGCCGTGGTCGACCACTCCGGTGACAAGGCCGCACGCACCCACTGGGACATGCTGATGGAGCGTCGCACCATCCCCGAGCTCGAGGAGCTCCTGGAGGAGCGGCTCGCTCTGCTGCGCGCCCGTCGCGGCGGCAGCTCGGACAAGCTGAGCGCCTGACCCTCACACTCCAGCGGCGTCGTCCTCTTCGGACGGCGCCGCTTTTGTGCGCCCGCGGGCGAGGATCCCGAGCAGGACGAGCATCGGAAGCGCCGACCACCCCAGCAGCCACTGGAGGGCCGGACCGAGGACGACCGCGGGGGTGAGTCCGGATCGTAGCGGCACGTCGACCAGGAGCGCCCCGGCCGTGTCGGCGGCGAGGCCGTCGATGACGGAGCCATCCGGGGCGATCACCTGGCTGGTCCCGACGGTGGAGATGTTGACGACCGAGCGGCCCGTCTCGATGGCGCGCATGCGGGCGAAACCGAGCTGCTGAACGTTCTCGTCGGTCCCGCGGAAGTCGGCATTGTTCGTTTGGAACATGTAGACCTCGGCGCCGTCGCGGGCACCGTCCCAGATGACGTCGTCGTAGATCACGTCGAAGCAGATGGCCAGCCCGACGCCGACGCCGTCCACGTCGAAGAAGGGCGGGTTCGTGCCCGGGGTGTACTCACGCTGGATCAACCCGACGAGGTCGGGCGCGAGCGCTTCGAAGAACCATCGGTCGGGGACGTACTCCCCCATCGGGACGGGACGCGTCTTGTCGTGGAGTGCGAGCGGGTTCTCCGCGCCGGCCTGCCACAGCATCGAGGTGTTGTAGATCTTGTCGCCGCGCTCGGTCGCGGCGTTCAGCAGGAGCGGCGCGTCGACCTGGGTGGAGAGGTCGTCGAGCGCATCGGCGATGGAGGAGTTGTTGATCGGGTCGGCGTCGACGCCTCCCTCCGGCCACAGCAGGAGGTCGAGGTCCTGGCCGATCAGGGGCTGCGTGGCGGCGAGCTGGGCGCGGAAGACGGCGTAGGGCTCGCGCTGGTCGAAGTACCCCGACGGGCCGTTCCCCTGCACCGCGCCGACACGCATCGTCCCGGCATCCGTCGTCGGGAACTGCGGTACCAGCAGGAGAAGGGCGGCGGCGACGGCCGCGGGCACGGCGAGCCGTACGCGACGCCACACCCGCAGGCGGACGGCCTCGATGACGGCGGCCGTCAAGAAGACCATGACGAAGGTCAGGCCGCTGACGCCGAGCCACGAGGCGAGCTCGGCGAGCGGACCGTCGGACTGACTCATCCCGAGCCGCGCCCACGGGAACCCCGTGTACGGCCACGATCCGACGAACTGCTCGCGCGCCGTCCAGGCGGCGGCCACGAGGGCAGGCAGTGCGGCGACGCGCGCCCACGGGCCGGGCAGCACCTTCGGCAACCATCTGTAGGCCAGCGTGATGGCGATCGCGCCCACGGCATTCAGCACCGTCTCAACCCCGGCGAGGGCGAACCACGGGACCGGGCCGAGGTAGCGGGTGATCCACGCGATGTGCAGCATGTAGAAGGATGCCGCGAACGCCGCACCGACAGCGACCGCACCCCATGCGGACCGGCCGATGAGCGTCACCAGGGTCATCGCCGCGCCGACGAAGGCGAGCGGCCAGACCCCGATGTCGGGGAAGGCGAGGTCCAGGACGGCGCCGCCGGCGACCGCCACGGGCAGGGCCAGCCAGAGCGGGAGGAGGGGGCGGTCGCGCATGGAGGAAGCCTAGATGAGACCCGCTATGGCGACGCTGAAAAGCCGCCTCACGCCGCGTCGCCGTGACGGGCGGAGTGGTCGAGGTAGATCGCGGCGTTGCGGAGGATCCCCGCCCGCTCCTCCGGGGTGAGGGGGCGACGCACCGTCGCGGGGACTCCCGCGACCAGCGAGCCGTCGGGGATGACGGCGCCCTCGAGCACGACCGCTCCCCCGGCGATGAGGCATCCCGCACCGATGACCGCGCCGGAGAGGATCACCGAGCCCATCCCGACGAGGGTGCCGTCGCCGATGCGGCAGCCGTGGACGACGGCGTTGTGGCCGATCGAGACGTCCTCCCCCACCTCGACGCCGTGTTCGGCGTCGACGTGGACGGCGACGCCGTCCTGCACGTTGCTGCGGGCACCGATCGAGATCGGCGCACTGTCGCCACGGAGGACCGCGTTGTACCAGACACTCGCGCGGTCGCCGAGGGTGACCGCGCCGACCACGCGCGCGCCGGCGGCGACGAAGGCGGAGTCGGCGACCTCGGGGGTCGCCTCCGGGAGGGCGAGCAGGGTGGCCTGGTCGGACACGGTCATCGGGGTCTCCTCAGGGGGCGATGTGGGTGAGCCGGCCTGCGACCGTCGTCGCGCCCACGCGTGTCGCGCGGAGACCGGGGTCGTCGGCGGCGAGAGGATCGCGGTCGATCAGGGCGAGGTCCGCGGTCAGGCCGGGCTCGAGCGCACTCCCGGTGGCGGAGCCGCCCGCCGTCGACGCCCCGAGCGCGGTCGCCGCGTCGAGACCCTGCTCGGGGCGCCACGGGGCGCGTCCCCCGCGGGTGCGGTGGACGGCGGCCGCCATCGCGGCCCACGGGTCGAGCGGCGACACCGGAGCGTCCGATCCGAACAGCAGGTTGGCCCCCGAATCGGCGAGGGCGCGCAGCGGGTACGGCAGCGCGGTCTGCGCCGCCCACACCGAATCGGTCAGGTCCCGGTCGTCGACGGCGTGCTCGGGCTGCACGCTGGCACCGACGCCGAGTCGAGCGAAGCGTGGGATGTCGGCGTGCGCGACGAGCTGAGCGTGCTCGATCGTGCCCGTGGCGCCGGTGAGGGCGAAGGCGTCCAACGCGTGCGAGTTCGCGACGTCGCCGATCGCGTGGATCGCGCAGGAGAACCCGGCGCCGGTGGCCCGGATCATCAGGTCCACCAACTCGTCGGGAGCCACCGTCAGGACACCTGTGTTGTGCGGATCGTCGGGATACGGATGCGAGCACGCGGCGGTCCTCGTGCCGAGGGAGCCGTCGGTGATGACCTTCAGGGAGCCCATGCGCACCAGCCCGAGCGGGTCGACGGCGTCGCCGGTGGCCAGTCCGACGGCGATCGCGCGGTCGAGGAGGTCGGGGTACACGCCGAACGAGACGCGAAGGCTGTCGAAGCCGGCGTTCAGGCGCCGGGCCCAGGCATCCGCGTTCCACGCCATGTCGAGGTCGACGATGCCCGTCACGCCGCGGGCGGCGGCACGGTCGAGGGCGTCGCGGACGAAGCGGTCCGAGACGGCGGGATCCACGTCGTTGAGCCGGCGCGAGATCTCGAACGCCGGTCCTTCGCGGAGGATGCCGTCCGCGGTCGGGGCGATCGACTCGCGGCGGAACGCGGCGCTGTTCAGCCAGACGCTGTGGACGTCCGCGTTGATGAGATACGTCGGGACCTCGCCGGTGTGCTCGTCCAGCAGACGGAGCGAGGGGGTGTCGGGCCACAGCGCGTCACGGAAGCCGGTGCCGACGCGTCGTCCGTCGTCGAGGACGGGAGAGTGCCCCATGACGGATGCCGCCTGCACCGCATTCGTCACGCCGCCGAGCGGCGTCCGCTGCGCGACGAGGGCCCACTGCACGGTGTGGACGTGGTGGTCCCACAGCCCCGGGACGAGCCATCCGCCGTCGCCGTCGACGACGACACCACGGCGGGGCAGCGCACCGGCCGGGGCGATGTCCGTGATGACGCCGCCGCGCAGGTGCACGTCGACCGGCGCGTCGCCGAACGGGTCGACCCGCCCGGCGCCGGTCAACCGGACGCCGGCGATGACGTCGACCTGCTCGCCGCGCGACGCCGTCACGAGCGTGCCGCCCGGATCGCGTCGTGGGCGCGTCGCATCTCGTCGGCCAGACGCGGATCGGCATACGGGCTGTCACCGGCGTCGAGGCGGTCGATGATCGTGTCGACGACCTCGTCGGGACGGTTCTGGCTGAGCTTGCGCTTAGCCGTCACGTGCGTCGGAGTCAGTCGGAAGCCGACCGTGCCCTTCTCCAGCCGGCGCACGAACTCGTCGTCGTTCGGCGCCTCCCACATGCGGCGCGGCTGCGGCATCGACCCCTCGAACCGGTCGACGAGACGGTCGAGGACAGCGAGGTTCTCCTCCGCCGAGAGGATCTCGGGTACACCGCGCAGGTGCACCGAGACGAAATTCCAGGTGGGGACGGCGGGGCCGTCGCCGTACCAGCCGGGCGAGATGTATCCGTGCGGGCCCTGGACGACGACGAGGATCTCGGCCTCGCCGAGGCCGTGGATGAGATCGTCCGGGCGTCCGACGTGCCCGACGATCGTCAGGTCCTCGCGTGTCGGGTCCAGCAGGACCGCGTAGTGGGACGCCACCAGTCCCGCCTCGGTGTCGCTCACGATCGTGACCCAGGGGTTCTCGTCGATCACGCGGCGGAGCTCGGCGGCATCCGTCATCGTGAAACTCGGGTTCTGCCTCACCGTGCGCCCTTCCCGTCCCGGATCACGCCTGGCACCGCGGGCACCAGTACAGCTTCCGCGCGGCCATCTCCTCGAGGACGATCGCCGTGCCGCACACACGGCATGGGAGCCCTGCGCGGTGATAGACCCAGTGTCGGTCGTCGCGGTGCGCCATGGCACGGCGGTACGCCTCCGGGTCGAGGTCGTCCATCGTCATCATCTGGCCGGTCTCGACACCGATCGCGAGCAGGCGCACCCAGTCCTGCCACAGACCCCGCACCGTCTCCTCGGGCACGTCGCGCGCCGGCGTGTGCGGGTTGAGGTTCGCGCGGAAGAGCAGCTCGGCCCGATAGACGTTCCCGATCCCGCTCACGACCTTCTGATCCATCAGCACCTGGCCGATGGGCGTCGGCTTGCGCCGGACGGCGGCGACGAAACGCTCCTCGCCCTCCGCCACGTCGTCCACCAACGGGTCGGGTCCGAGTGCGGCGACGGTGGCGAGCATCTCGTCCACGGTCTGCAGCTCGCACGCTGTGGGGCCGCGCAGGTCCGCGGACGTCGACGCGGTCAGCAGTCGCAGGCGCACCTGCCCAACGACGGGCGGCGGCCACTCGGCATCCGTCGTCTCGTCGAGTCCGCGGGTCTGCTCGCTCATCCGCACCGCGCCGCGCGTGCGACGGGGCGCTCCGATCGACGACAGCGAGTTCTCGCCCGCGTCGTCGTAGACCGGATCGACCCCGCGCTGGTTCGTCTGCCCCATCCGTCCGTTCGCCGACGCGATCGTGGGGTCGAGGAGGATCTCACCCGCGAAGTCCCACGCGCCGTAGATCCCGAGGTGCACCCGCAGCCACACGTCAGCATCGAACTCGAGGAACATCTGCTTGCCGACCGCGCGCACCTGCGTGGGGGTCCGGCTGTCGAGGACGGCGGCGCCCTCCGCGAAACGTCCCTGCGGGCTCGAGGCGGCGACCGGGCGGCCGACGAAGTTGCGGTCGAACTGACGGGCGATGCGATGGACGGAATGACCCTCGGGCATCAGCCCGCTTCCGGGTCGAAGGTCTCCGAGGCGTCGAGCACGTCGGGCTTCGCGGCGCGCGGATCGGCCTCGAGGGTGCCGTCCGTCTCGTACGCCGCGAGCTGCGCGATGCGACGCGCGTGACGCTCCTCTCCCGGGAACGGGGTCGCGATGAAGCGGTCGATGAACCCGACCGCCTCGTCGAACGTGTGCTGGCGCGCGCCGATCGCGATGACGTTGGCGTCGTTGTGCTCACGCGCGAGTTCGGCCGTCGCGATGTTCCACACGAGGGCCGCGCGGATGCCGCGCACCTTGTTCGCGGCGATCTGCTCGCCGTTGCCGGAACCGCCGAACACGACACCGAGCGTCGGGATGCCGCGCGCCTGGTCCTCGGCGACCGCCTGGGCCGCTCGGATGCAGAAGGCCGGGTAGTCGTCGAGGGGGTCGTAGGTGACGGGACCGTGGTCGACGACGTCGTGACCGGCTTCGGCCAGGTGGTGCTGCAGGCGGGTCGAGAACTCCATGCCCGCGTGATCGGTCGCGATGTGGATGCGCATGTGACGATTCTAGGGAGGCGGATCCCCCGTTCCGGCGAGTCGTCGGCGTAGGCTGGGACGGTTGCCGTCGGCGCCAGCAGCGCCTGTCCACGGCACCCCACCCTCACCCCTGGGAGACACGAACGTGCCTGGAGAGAACCTCACCCGCATCGAAGCGCAGGAGCGCCGCGCGACCGTCGAGACGCACGCGTACGACGTCGCCCTCGATCTGACCACCGGTGACGAGGTCTTCGCGTCGCGCAGCGTCATCCGCTTCGCCGCCACCGCCGGCGCGTCGACCTTCGTCGACCTGATCGCCCGCACCGTCCGCGAGATCACGCTCAACGGTCGCTCGCTCGACCCCGCCGCGGTGTACGCCGATTCGCGCATCGCGCTCGAGGGACTCACCGACGAGAACGAGCTCGTCGTCGTCGCCGACTGCGAGTACACGAACACCGGGGAGGGCCTGCACCGCTTCGTCGACCCCGTCGACGGCGAGGTCTACCTCTACACGCAGTTCGAGGTGCCGGACTCGCGTCGCGTCTTCGCGGTCTTCGAGCAGCCCGACCTGAAGGCCACGTTCCGCTTCACCGTGACGGCTCCCGACGCGTGGAAGGTGGTCTCCAACTCCCCTACCCCCGAGCCGCAGCCCGCGGGTGAGGGCCTCGCGACCTGGTCGTTCGAGCCGACGCCGCGCATCTCGTCGTACATCACGGCCCTCGTCGCCGGTCCGTACGAGCAGGTGTTCTCGGAGCTCACGAGCTCGGACGGGCGCACGATCCCGCTCGGCGTCTACGCGCGCAAGAGCCTGTGGCAGTACCTCGACGCCGACTACGTCTTCGAGAAGACCCGCCAGGGCTTCGCCTACTTCGAGGACAAGTTCGGCGTCCCCTACCCGTTCGCGAAGTACGACCAGCTGTTCGTGCCCGAGTTCAACGCGGGCGCCATGGAGAACGCCGGCGCCGTCACCTTCACCGAGACCTACGTGTTCCGCTCGAAGGTGACGGATGCCGTCAAGGAGCGCCGCGTCGTCACGATCCTCCACGAGCTCGCGCACATGTGGTTCGGCGACCTCGTCACCATGAAGTGGTGGAACGACCTCTGGCTGAACGAATCGTTCGCCGAGTGGGCGTCGACCATCGCCACGGCGGAGGCGACGGAGTGGACCGAGGCGTGGACGACGTTCAACGCCATGGAGAAGACCTGGGCGTACCGTCAGGACCAGCTCCCCTCGACGCATCCCGTCTTCGCCGAGATCAACGATCTCGAGGACGTGCAGGTCAACTTCGACGGCATCACGTACGCCAAGGGCGGATCCGTCCTCAAACAGCTCGCCGCCTGGGTGGGCATCGAGGCGTTCTTCGCGGGGGTGTCGGCGTACTTCCAGAAGCACGCGTGGGGCAACACCGAGCTCAGCGACCTCCTGGTCGAGCTCGAGAGCACGAGTGGGCGAGAGCTCACCACCTGGTCCAAGAAGTGGCTCGAGACCGCCGGCGTCAACACGCTCGCTCCCGAGATCCGCGTCGACGGCGACGGGGTGATCACGCGCTTCGCGATCGTCCAGACCGCCCCCGCCGACTACCCGACGATCCGCCCGCACCGCCTGGGCGTCGGCTTCTACACGCTGCAGGGCGAAGAGCTCGTGCGGACGCACCACTCCGAGCTCGACGTCGACGGCGACCTCACCGAGGTCCCCGACCTCGTGGGGCACCGGCAGCCGGACCTCGTGCTGCTGAACGACAACGACCTCGCGTACGCCAAGATCCGGCTCGACGAGAAGTCGCTGCGCACCGCCACGGCGCACCTCAGCAAGATCAGCGACCCGCTCGCCCGCTCGCTCGTCTGGGGTGCGGCGTGGGACCAGACGCGCGACGGAGAGGCGTCGGCGACCGAGTACCTCGACCTGGTGCTGCAGAACATCGGCACCGAGACCGAGTCGACCACCGTGCGCACCACGCTCGCCCAGCTGCAGCTCGCCGCGAACTCCTACGTGGACCCGGCGACCCGCGACGCCGCGCGCGAGCGCGTCGCCGAGGGCCTCTGGGCACTCGCGCAGGATGCCGAGGCCGGCAGCGACAGCCAGCTGCAGTTCGTCACGGCGTACGCGTCGGCGGCATCCACCCCCGCTCAGTGGGAGCGCGTCGCGCAGCTGCGCTCCGGCGCGCAGGAGCTGCCCGGGCTCGAGATCGACGCCGACCTCTCGTGGGCGCTCCTCGTGTCGCTCGCCGCCGGCGGAGTCGTCTCCGCAGCGGAGATCGACGAGGCCCTGGCGGCCGACAACACCGCGAAGGGCGGCGAGTTCGCCGCCCAGGCGCGCGCGGCGCTCCCGTCGGTGGAGGCCAAGCGCGCCGCCTGGCAGTCCCTCGTCGACAGCGCCGACCTGCCCAACACCGTGGTGCGTTCGGCCGCGGCCGGATTCGTACACCCCGCGGGCGTGCCTGCGCTCCGCGAGTTCGTCGACGCGTACTTCGACATGCTGCTGCCGGTGTGGGAGTCGCGCACGTACCAGATCGCGCAGTACCTGATCGTGGGGCTGTACCCGGCTCCCCTCGCCGATGCCGCCCTGCGTGACGCCACGCGCGGCTGGCTCGCCGAGCACCGGGACGCGCCCGCTGCACTCCGACGCCTGGTGAACGAGAACCTCGCCGGCGTCGAGCGTGCCCTCTCCGTGCAGGAGCGCGACCGCCAGGACTGAGCCGCCGGACACACGAGGGGGCGTCGTACCGTGGTACGACGCCCCCTCGTCGATATCGCCCTCACGGGGGACGCGGCGGACGCATCCGGTCCGTAACGTCGAGGTCATGATCGTTGCAGAAGGCCTCACGAAGAGGTACGGAGACAAGACCGCCGTCGACGGGATCGACTTCGCCGTCCAACCCGGGAAGGTGACGGGATTCCTCGGCCCGAACGGCGCCGGGAAGTCGACGACGATGCGCATGATCGTCGGGCTCGACCGGCCCACGGCCGGCCGGGTCACCCTGGACGGACGCGAGTACCGGTCGATGCGCTCGCCCTTGACGGAGGTCGGCATCCTCCTCGACGCGAAGGCGGTCCACACCGGCCGCAGCGCGCGCAGTCACCTGCGGGCCATGGCCGCGACCCACGGCATCCCGCGTTCGCGCGTCGACGAGGTGATCGAGATCACGGGTCTCCAGAGCGTCGCCGGCAAACGCGCCGGCGGGTTCTCGCTCGGCATGGGCCAGCGCCTCGGGATCGCCGCCGCCCTGCTCGGTGACCCGCGCACCCTCATCCTCGACGAGCCCGTCAACGGACTCGACCCCGAGGGTGTCCGCTGGGTCCGGCAGTTCGTGCGAGCGCAGGCCGCCGAGGGGCGGACCGTCCTGCTGTCGAGCCACTTGATGAGCGAGATGGCGCAGACGGCGGACCACGTCATCGTCCTGGGTCGCGGGCGCGTGCTCGCGGATGCGGGCATCGATGAGATCGTGCGCGCCTGGACCCGGGCCACCGTGCTGGTGCGCTCTCCGCGCGCCGCCGAGCTCGCGAACGCCTTGGCCGCCGCGGACGTGACCGTCTCGTCCGGTGCCGACGGCGTGCTCGAGGTCACCGGCCTCACCGCCGCGGCGATCGGCGACACCGCCGCCCGTGCCGGCATCCCGCTCCACGAGCTGACTCCGCGCAGCGGGTCGCTCGAAGACGCCTACCTCGCCCTCACCGAAGGTGCTGTCGAGTACCAGACCAAGGAGGTCGCGCGATGACCGCCATCGCCCCGTCCGCTCCCCTGACCCGTCAGACGTCCGCCCCGGGTCACCGGTCCGCCCGGCTGTCGTTCGGTCGCCTCGTGCGCAGCGAGTTCCTCAAACTGTTCACGCTGCGCTCGACCTGGTGGTCCTTGGGCATCGCGGCCTTTCTCACCGTGGGACTCGCCGCGATGGTCGCCGGTGCGTCGTCGAGCTTCGGTCCCGGGTTGAGCCCCGTCGCCGCCATCACCCTGCCCGTCCAGTTCACGATGCTCGTGGCCGGCATCCTGGGCGCCATGGCGATCACCGGCGAGTACTCGACCGGGATGATCCGCTCGACCATCACGGCGGAGCCCCGCCGTGGTCGGGTGCTCGTGGCCAAGTCCGTCGTGATCGCGACGACCCTCGCCCTGCTCGCGGCCGTGACGTCGGCGATCGCCGGGCTCGTGATCATGCCGATCCTCGGCGCCGACTCCTACGCCTGGGGCGACGCGAAGGAGCTGTGGCTGCCGCTGCTGCTCAGCGTGCTGGCCATGGCCACGTTCGGTCTGCTCGGCCTCGGGTGGGGGTTCATCATCCGCAACGGTGCCGGGGCGATCGCGACGACCGTCGGCATCCTGTTCGTCCTGCCCCTCGTGCTGCAGGTGTTCATGCTGTTCGGCGAGTCGTGGCAGTGGATCGTCGATCTCGGCCGTTGGCTGCCGGGCAACGCGGCCGCGGCGCTCACGGACCTGGACGGAGAGGTCTTCTGGCCCTCTCTCGCCGCGACCGTCGCCTGGCCCGCGGGCGCCCTGCTCCTCGGCTGGGCCGTGCTGCGCACCCGCGACGCGTAAGGTCATCGGGTGATCACCGGAAGCCGTGGCGACGCCTCTCCCGAGGCCGAGCCGCGGCTTCCGCGTCCCCCCGGCGTCCTCCGGCGGTTCTGGGCGCGTCACCCGGTCCTCACCGACATCGCGATCGCGGGCTTCTGCCTGATCCTCTCGGTCGCTCCGGTCGTCGCCCTGCCGGACCGGGCCGTCGCAGACGATCGGATCGACCCGCAGACCTGGGACCGCATCTGGCCGGTCCTCGCGTCGGTCGTCGTCCTCGGGAGCTTCGCCCTCCTCGTCCGTCGTCGCAACCCCGTCGGGGTCTTCGCGATCACCGTCCTCGTCGCGGCGGCCTACCTCTTCTCCCCGGTGTCGCTGGGCGGGCCGCTCGTCGGGATCGCGACCTACACCGTCGCGGTCTACCGCGGCAATCGGGTCTGCCTGATCGCCGTGGGAGCGGGGCTCTCGCTGTTGGTCGTCGTGGCGGGCACGCTCGGGTTCAGCGGCATCATCGCCCCCGACATCGCCTGGAACGTCCTCATCGGCGAAGCGCTTCTGATGCTGATCGGAGGGCTCGTCGGCGCGAACGTCGGCGGCCGCAAACGCTACGTCGAAGCCCTCATCGCGCACTCCCGCCGCCTCCTCGTCGAGCGGGATCAGCAGGCGCAGCTCGCCGCCGCAGCCGAGCGCGAGCGGATCGCCCGCGAGCTGCACGACATCGTCGCCCACTCGCTATCGGTGATGGTCACGCTGGCCGAGGGGGTGGCCGCGTCGAAGGATGCCGCGCACGCCCGTCCCGGTGCGGAGGCGATCTCGGCGACGGGTCGCGAGGCGCTCCGCGACATGCGGGCGACCCTCGGTGTCCTGCGGGACGCGGATGCCGCTCCGCTCGCGCCTCTCGTCCGTGACACGACGGCGGAGACGGTCGCCTCCGCCCGCGCTGCGGGCTTCGAGACGCACCTCACGGTGGTGGGCGAGCCCGACGTGCCGACGGCGACGCGGTTGGCGGTGTCGCGGATCGTCCAGGAGGGCGTGACCAACGTCCTGCGCCATGCCCGTGCGGCCACCCGCATCGACGTGGACATCCGGTACACCGACGAAGGAGTCACGGTCTCGGTCGTCGACGACGGCCTGTCCGCCCCGATTCCCTCGGCGGCGGGAGGCTTCGGCCTCCAGGGTGTGCGCGAGCGCGTCGAACTCGCGGGCGGCACCGTGACGGCCGGCCCCGGCGAGCAGCGAGGATGGACGGTGCGGGCGTGGCTGCCGCGGGAGGAGCAGGGATGAGCGAGCGACCGATCCGCGTGGTCATCACCGACGATCAGTCCCTCATCCGCCTGGGGTTCCGGATGGTGCTCGAAGCCGCCGACGACATCGAGGTGGTCGGCGAGGCCGCGGACGGAGCCGCGGCCGTCGACGCCGTCGCCGCGCTCGCGCCCGACGTCGTTCTGATGGACGTGCGGATGCCGGGGATGGACGGCATCGAGGCGACCGGCCGCATCCGTCGCGATCATCCCGGCACCCGCGTGCTCGTCCTGACGACGTTCGACCTCGACGAGTACGCCTTCGGCGCGCTCCGCGCCGGTGCCGGCGGCTTCCTTCTGAAGGATGCCGAGCGGGAAGAGCTCGTCGCGGCCGTCCGGGCGGTCGCTGCCGGCGAGGCCACGCTCTCGCCCCGCGTCACCCGCCGGATGATCGAGCTGGTCACCGCGGGAGGGCGACCGCACCCCGCGCCGCACCGGAGCGCCGCATTGACGGCCCGCGAGCAGGAGGTGCTCGACGCGATGGCGCGCGGGCTCACGAACGCGGAGATCTCCGCGGCGCTGTTCCTCGGCGAATCCACCGTCAAGACGCACGTCGGGCGGATCCTCGCCAAGCTCCCGGCGCGCGACCGGGTGCACGCTGTGCTCATCGCCCACGGGCTGGCGGACCCGGCCGACTCCTGACGCGTCTCAGGTCGGTCCGGGACGGGCTCGATAGGATCGGTGGGATGAACGGAACGGGTGCTGTCGACTGGGAGACC
Source organism: Microbacterium sp. CnD16-F (assembly GCF_024124465.1). Taxonomy (NCBI): domain Bacteria; kingdom Bacillati; phylum Actinomycetota; class Actinomycetes; order Micrococcales; family Microbacteriaceae; genus Microbacterium; species Microbacterium sp. CnD16-F. Next base: position 46,219 of record NZ_JAMXSA010000006.1, on the reverse strand, counting down.
GTCCGCGACGGCTTCCTCCGCTTCCTCGTCGATGCGGGCTGGAACATCCTGTGGGTGGCGGTCACCGTCGTGGTGGCCCTCGCCGCGTCGTGGCTGATGCGACGGCTCATCGCGCGCGTCGTGGACCGGATCGTGACGGGCGCCAAGTCCCGCGCGGCCGCCGAGGACACGCGCGCGATCGACATGTCGCCGCTGGCGCGGGTCCGGATCGTCCAGCGCACCCGCACGCTGGGATCGATCCTCACCAACATCGTCAACGTGGCGATCGTCATCGTCGCGGTGCTCACGATCGTGTCGATCATCAACCAGGGGGTGCTCGGCTCCTTCGCCCTGCTGTCCGCGGCCATCGGTGCGGGCTTGGGCTTCGGCGCGCAGAACATCGTCAAGGACGTCCTCAACGGCATCTTCATCGTGGCCGAGGACCAGATCGGCATCGGCGACGTCGTCGATGTGGGGCTCGCGACCGGCATCGTCGAGTACGTGAGCGTCCGCGTCACGCACGTGCGCGATGTCAACGGCACGCTCTGGTTCGTCCGTAACGGCGAGATCACCCGGATCGGCAACATGTCGCAGGGCTGGGCGCGCGTCGTGATCGATGTCGGGGTCCCGGCCGATGCCGACATCGACGCCGTCGAGGACGCCATGCTCACCGCGGCGAAGGATCTCGTCCGCGAACCGAAATGGCGTACGCGCATCATCGACAAGCCCGAGATCTGGGGGCTCGAGTCGATCGACGGCGACACCCTCGTGACGCGTCTCGTGCTCAAGACCCGGCCGAACGCGAAGGACGACGTCTCGCGTGCGCTGCGCAAGCGCCTGAAGTCGGCGCTCGACACGCTCGGTGTGCCGCTCCCCCAGCTCCAGTCCACCCTGCTCGAGGGTGCGGACGCCGTGCAGAGCATCCGCGGAGCGAACCCACCGAAGACCAAGCCCCAGCAGGTCGCTCCGGCTACTCCGCCGCGGCTGGCGTGGCGGCCGAAGAAACGCGGGCGCACCGACGGAGACGCACCCGAGGGGAGCTCGGCCCCGTGAGCGAGACCGTGAGCTTCTACGACGAGGTCGGCGGGCACGAGGTGTTCCAGCGCATCGTCGACGTGTTCTACCGCGAGGTCGCCGCCGACGACGTGCTCCGACCCATGTACCCGGAGGAGGACCTCGGTCCCGCCGCCGAACGGCTGCTGCTCTTCCTCGAGCACTACTGGGGCGGTCCGACCACCTACGGCGAGACGCGCGGTCACCCGCGCCTGCGGATGCGCCACGCGCCGTTCCACGTCAACCCGGACGCCCGCGACCGCTGGTTGCGAGCCATGCGCATCGCGGTCGACGAGGCGCACCTGTCGCCGCTGCACGAGGCGACGCTGTGGGATTACCTCCAGCGTGCCGCCCACGCCATGGTGAACACCTTCGAGCCGACGGGCATCGGACCGACCGCGAAGCCGCACGGCGGATCGACGCTGCCGGTGCGTCCCGAGTCCTGAGCCCGTCGTCCGCTCAGCGGATGCCGGTCGCGCGCACGGCGGTCAGCCCCGTCGGGTTGCCCGCCCGGACGAGGACGTGACCGCGGGGCAGCGTGACACGTGTCCACGTGCCGGTCCGGAGGACGGATGCCTCCCCTCCCGCATCCGGCCCGAGGAACCCGAGTGCGTCGGCCGCGAAGGCGACCCCGGCGATGAGCCCGTTCAACTCGGTGTCCTCGGCGCCCCAGACGGCGGCGCGGACGGTGCGCACGAGGTCCTCCCCGGGGGACGCCGGCAGCGCACGGGCCACCTCGTCGACGCCGCGACGCACGGCGCGCGCGAGGTTCTCGACCGGCACCGGATCGCCCGGCACCCATCCGCTGCGCGGCGGGGAGATGCCCGCCCACGCCGCTGAGACGCCGCTGTCGGGCAGGGCGACACGGGTGGCGTCGTCTCCCGCGCGGAGGGCACCGGCATCCACCACCAGATCGCAGGCGAGCTCGGGGTCGATGCGCAGGAACCGCATGCCGAGCACCGTCGGGGTGTCCTCGCCGAACCCGCGCGGCGAGAGCGGGGCCGCGGAGACGGCGAGCGTGCCGGAGGCGGCGCGGAGGCGGACGGCGGGATCGCCCAGTCGGGCGGCGCGTCCGGCGAACGTGAGGAGGTCTGCCGCCGAGCGCGGGTCGGGGAAAACGAGCTGCGGGGCCATCCGACCTAAACTACCAACCGGGCGCCGCCTCGGGTCGCCCGGGAGGGGACGCTGTGCGCGAATCGGATCACGTCGACGGTTTGCTGGCGGTGTTGGATCTCGCGTCGAGCGATGCCCGCACGACCGAGGACATCTTCACCGGGGTGTCGCAGTCGATGCCGCTCGGCCGGGTGTTCGGCGGGCAGGTCCTCGCACAGGCGGTCATCGCCGCGGAGCGCACCGTCGAGGACGATCGCGCCGCCCACTCGATGCACGGCTACTTCCTGCGGCCGGGTGACTCGACGCGCGGGATGACCTTCTCCGTGGACCGCATCCACGACGGCCGGTCGTTCTCGACCCGCCGCACTCAGGCGTTCCAGGAGGGCGTCCCGATCTTCTCGATGATCGCGTCGTTCGAGACGGACGCCACGGGGCTCGAGCACCAGGACGAGATGCCGGCGGGCGTCCCCGGACCCGAGGACCTGTCGGACGACGCGGTGCTCGCCGGACTCCACCCGATGAGCAAGCGGCACTTCGACCAGAGTCCCATCGAGGTGCGTCACGTCGAGCAGCCCCTTTACGCGACGGCGGGCGACGAGAAGGTGGCGCAGCAGTCCGTCTGGGTCCGCACCCGCGGCGACCTGCCCGACGACCCGCGCCTGCACCGGGCCGCCCTCGCGTATATGAGCGATCTCACGATCCAGGAGCCGGTGCTGCGGGCGCACGGCACGTCGTGGTCCACCCCCGGCCTCAAGGTCGCGAGCCTCGACCACGCGATGTGGTGGCACCGCCCGGCGCGGGTCGACGAGTGGCTGCTGTACGTGCAGCAGTCGCCGAGCGCGCAGGGCGGTCGCGGGCTCGCGACGGGCCGGATCTTCTCCCGCGACGGTCAGCTGGTGGCCTCGGTCGCGCAGGAGATCATGATCCGGGTGCCCGCACCCGAGTGAGCCGCCTCAGCGGCGTCCGAGCGGCGGCAGCGGTTCGCCGAGGTAGGGCTCCCAGGCGGCACGCGTCTCTGGCGACAGCCGCACAGGGCGCCCGGTGACCGCATCCACCTGGACGATGACGGTGGATGCCCGTGCGTACAGCGTCCGCGGTTCGTGGCCCTCGGGCGTGAAGACCTCGTAGTGCACCTCGGCGCTCGATCCGCCGATCTTGCCGAACCACATCTGCACGTCGATCGGGTCCCGCTGGTACGGCACCGGCGCGAGGTACTCGATCTCCTGCCGCGCGATGAGCGTCAGCTGCGCCGCGCCGTGGCTCGCGTCGATGACCGCGGTGGGCACGGCGCGCTCGGTGGCGCCCGGCATCCAGAAGGCGCGGACGCGCGCCTCCTCGAGGAGTTTCAGCATGGACGCGTTGTTGACGTGGTTGTACGCGTCCAGGTCCCCCCACCGGAGGTGGATGGGGACCCGGATGCGGGCCTCAGTCACGCGTCAGCTTGCGGTAGGTCGACTTGGCCGGGTTGGCGGCATCCGCCCCCAGTCGCTCGACCTTGTTCGCCTCGTACGCCTCGAAGTTGCCCTCGAACCAGTACCACTGGTCGGGCTTCTCGGCCGTGCCCTCGTAGGCGAGGATGTGCGTCGCGATGCGGTCGAGGAACCACCGGTCGTGGGTGATGACCACGGCGCAGCCGGGGAACTCGAGCAGGGCGTTCTCGAGCGAGCTCAGGGTCTCGACGTCGAGGTCGTTCGTCGGCTCGTCGAGGAGGAGCAGGTTGCCGCCCTCCTTGAGGGTGAGAGCCAGGTTCAGGCGGTTCCGCTCACCGCCGGAGAGCACCCCGGCCTTCTTCTGCTGGTCCGGTCCCTTGAAACCGAACTTCGACACGTAGGCGCGCGAGGGGATCTCGGTCTTGCCGACCGTGATGATGTCGAGCCCGTCCGAGACGACCTCCCACAGCGTCTTGTTGGGGTCGATGTTGGCGCGCGACTGGTCGACGTAGCTGATCTTGACGGTCTCGCCGATCTTCAGGTCGCCGCCGTCGAGGGGTTCGAGACCGACGATCGTCTTGAAGAGGGTCGTCTTGCCGACGCCGTTGGGGCCGATGACGCCGACGATACCGTTCGGCGGCAGGCTGAAGCTGAGCCCGTCGATGAGCGAACGGTCGCCGAAGCCCTTCTGCAGCTTCTTCGCCTCGATGACGACGTTGCCCAGACGCGGCCCGGGCGGGATCGTGATCTCCTCGAAGTCGAGCTTGCGCGTGCGCTCGGCCTCGGCGGCCATCTCCTCGTAGCGGGCCAGGCGCGCCTTCGACTTGGTCTGGCGGCCCTTGGCGCTCGAGCGCACCCAGTCGAGCTCGTCCTTCAGGCGCTTGGCGAGCTTGGCGTCCTTCTTGCCCTGGATGTCGAGGCGCTCGGCCTTCTTCTCCAGGTAGGTCGAGTAGTTGCCCTCGTAGCCGATGAGGCGCCCGCGGTCGACCTCGGCGATCCACTCCGCGACGTTGTCGAGGAAGTACCGGTCGTGGGTGATGGCGATGACGGCGCCCTTGTAGGCCTGCAGGTGCTGCTCGAGCCACAGGACGCTCTCGGCGTCGAGGTGGTTGGTGGGCTCGTCGAGGAGCAGGAGGTCCGGCTTCTGGAGCAGGAGCTTGGCGAGGGCGACGCGGCGCTTCTCACCACCGGACAGCGGCGCGATGGCGGCGTCGGCCGGCGGGGTGCGCAGCGCATCCATGGCCTGCGCCAGCTGGGAGTCGAGGTCCCAGCCGTCGGCGGCGTCGATCTCCTCCTGCAGGGTGCCCATCTCGGCCAGGAGCGCGTCGAAGTCGGCGTCGGGGTCCGCCATGAGGGCGGAGATCTCGTTGAAGCGGTCGAGCTTGGGCTTGATCGCCACGCCGTCCTGGATGTTCTCGAGGACCGTCTTGGACTCGTCGAGCTCGGGCTCCTGCATGAGGATGCCGACCGAGAAGCCCGGGGACAGCTTCGCCTCGCCGTTGGACGGGGTGTCGAGGCCCGCCATGATCTTCAGGATCGTCGACTTACCGGCGCCGTTGGGGCCGACCATGCCGATCTTGGCACCGGGCAGGAACGCCATCGTGACGTCGTCGAGGATGAGCTTTTCGCCGACGGCCTTGCGGGCGCGGACCATGGAGTAGATGTATTCGGCCATAACGACCCAAGTCTACGGGCGACGCTTCGTCCTGCGGCACCGCGGAGCGGTCACCAGTCGATCGGGCGGGTCTCCCCCACCAGGCACTCCCCCGCGGGAAGCCCCGGCATCACGAGCGCGGTCGGGCCCGGCACCGACGGACCGACCTGCCCGACGAGGCACTCGTCATCGATGCGCACCGAGAACTGGATGCTGTCGGCCGGGAGGCCGACGGACGTCTCGTCGAAGGTGACCTGCATGGCGTCCTTCGCGAATCCGGCGGCGACGAGCGCGTCGACGTAGTCGCGGCCTTTCACGGACTTCGATCCGCGCCACACCTCGTCCATGACGGAGGTGAAGGTCGGCAGGAGCGCCTCCGCCGAGCCGTCGGCAGGACCCGGGGTCCCCGTGGGCGTGGGACCGGGCGACGACATCGACGGCGAAGGAGAGGCCGGCTCGGAGGCACGCGGCGCCGCATCCGGCGCGCACGCGACGAGGGACACGGCCACGGCGGGGGCGAACGCGATGAGAAGCAGGCGGGTTCCCCGCGGGGACTGGTGTCGGCGCACGGGCCAGAGTCTAGGGCGTGCGCCCTCCGAGCCGGCTGGGTCCCCTCAGAACGGCGTCGCGACCGGTTCGGGGCGGTCGACGCGGTCGTCCGCGGAGTCCTCGACCGGCCCGGCCGGTGCCCACTCGGCATCCGCCTCGACCGGTCGGGCCTCTTCCCGCGGCCGACTCGTTCCGGTGAAGACGGTCGTCCCGAACGCGAGGTCGTGCCCGACGGCGAGAGCGTCGATCTCGGCATCCGTCCCCGACTTCTCCCCGGCCTCCCACCGCTTGATCGCGAGGGTGCCGAGCACGACGACGCGCTGTCCCCGTCGGACGGAGGCGGCCACGTGCTCGCCGAGGGCGCGGAACACCGACACCCGGTACCAGCTCGTGTGTCCGTCGACCCACGCGCCGGCCTTCGCGTCGTACCGGCGTTCGGTGCTCGCCACCCGCAGGGAGACCACCGGTGTGCCGTCGGGCAGCCGCCGGAACTCGGGGTCCGCGCCGACGTTGCCGACGATCGTGATGTGATCCTTCATTGCGACTCCTTGAGAGGTCGGGGGCACGGCGTGCCCGGATGATGCTCCGACGCCCGCGTGCCCGGCGGGCGTCGGAGCCCCCTCAGAATCGCGCCGGAGCCGCACGCACGAACGCCTCGGCCCCCGACCGGTGGATCCGATCGGGGGCCGAGGCGTTGTGGAGGAGGCTCAGCTGCGGGCGTACTCGCCGAACCGCGCCCGGACCTTGTTCACCTTCGGAACGGCGACGGCGAGGCAGTAGCCCTGACCGGGGTTCTTCGCGAAGAAGTCCTGGTGGTAGTCCTCGGCCGGGTACCACTCCGTCAGCGGCTCCATGGTGGTGACGAGTCCGCCGCCCCACCACTCGGCCGCGCGCTCGGCGGCACGCTCGAACGTCTCACGCTGCGCGTCGTCGGCGGGGAACATCGCCGACCGGTACTGGGTGCCGACGTCGTTGCCCTGGCGGTTCAGCTGCCGCGGGTCGTGCATCGTGAAGAACGCATCGAGGATGACGTCGGACGGGATGACCTCCTCGTCGAAGGTCACCTTGACCGCCTCGGCGTGCCCGGTGGTCCCGGTGCACACCTGCTCGTACGTCGGCGACGGCACCGATCCGCCGACGTATCCCGACTCCACCGAGACGACTCCGTTGAGAGCGCGGTAGGCGGCGTCGAGACACCAGAAGCAGCCTCCGGCAAGCACATAGGTCTGCATGCGAGACCTTCCTTTCACTGTGGGATCGTCACCGGTGAGAACGCGCGCGACGGCTGCGCTGTTCCCCGAGGGAGGAGTGTCGGAGGCCGAGCGTACCGTGTGGAACCGTCGGAGGAGGGTCCATGAGCACCATCGCAGCGAGCACCGCCCACCGGCTCCGTGCGTACCGGTTGGTCGCGGTGTCCGACCGCGTGGCGCGTGTCGTCGACGGGTCGGGCCGCGTGATCGGCCACGTCGCACGGACCGGTGACGGCGACGAATGCCGCTACCTCGCCCGACGCTACCGCGTCGCGGCGGGCGGTTTCGTCGACGTCGGGGAGTTCTGGCGTATGGACGACGCCGTCGCGGCCCTCCACGATTCCCGCTGAGCGACGAATCAGACGATCGCGGCGACCGCTTCGCGCTCCTCGACGGGGTGGAGCGCGGTGCGACCGGTCACCTCCGGCCACACGCGTGCCAGGACGGCGACCGCCTGACGGATCTGCTCCGGCGGTGCGGTGAAGGGCAGGCGCAGGTGTCCGTCGTAGCCGCCGTCCACCGAGAAGCGCGGACCCGCCGAGAGGAGCACCCCCTCGCGACGAGCCGCCAGGACCAGGCCGCCGCTGCGCGGCGCGTCCAGCCCGACCCAGAGCGAGACACCGCCACGGGGAACCGGGACCGACCAGGTCGGCACCGTCTCGCGCAGCGCGGCGACGGCGGCGTCCCTCCCCCGCCCGAGGAGCTCCGCCCGCTGGGGCAGGATCTCGTGCATCGAACGGACCAGCCGCGTCGCGACGGCCTGCTCGAACTCCGCCGTCCCGAGGTCCCGCCGCGGCCGCGACGCGACGAGGCGGCGGACGAACGCCCGCTCGGCGCGGACCCACCCCACACGCAGTCCGCCCCAGACCGTCTTGCCGAGGGATCCGATCCGGACGGCGCGCGGGCCGAAGTCGAGCGCGGCGGGGGTGTCGCCGTCGATGGAGAGCTCCGCCGTCGTCTCGTCGATCACGAGCACGGTGCCCGCGCCGGCGGCCGCGGAGCGGAACGTCGCCGCATCCGCCGTCGTCATGCTCCGTCCCGTCGGATTCTGGAACCACGGCATGAGGTACGCGAGGGTGGGCCGGGCGCGGCGGAAGGCCTGGACCGCTCGGTCGAGGTCCCAGCCGTCCTCCACCGTGACCGGTGTCCCCGTCACCCTCGCGCCCGTCGCCTTGATCGCCTCAGTCGCGTGCGGGTAGGTGGGCGTCTCGAGCAGCGCCGTCGTGCCCGGACGCAGGAGGGCGGAGGTGACGAGATGGATGGCGTGCTGGCCGCCGTTCGTCACCAGGATCTCGTCGGGAGCAGTCGGGAGGCCCCGCATCGTGTACCGGTCCGCAATCGCCGTGCGCAGCTCGCTGCTGCCGACGATGTCGTAGCCCGGCCGGCCGACGAGGGATGCCGCATCGGCACCGACGTCGGCGATGATCCCCGCGAGGCCGGGCCACGCGGCCGGACTCGCCTGCTGCAGATCGATGCCGTCCCCGTCGTCGAAGACCCGGGCCGTCCCGCGACGCACCTGCGGGAGCGTCACGCTCCCCGATCCGCGGGTGCTCTCGATGTGACCGCTGTCGCGCAGCGAGCGGTACGCGGCGGCGACGGTCGCGCGGCTGAGTCCGAGGGTCACGGCGAGTTCCCGCTCGGCGGGAAGGGCGGTGTTGGCCGGGATGCGGTTGTCGAGGCAGAGGAGCCGGATGCCGTCGGCGAGGGCTTCGTAGGTGGGCGTGCGCGTCCGCCAGCCGCCGAGGGCGCCGGCGAGGGTCCGGGCGCCGATTCGAGAGTCCATGGTCCACCGATCCAAGATTGGACTGTGTGCAGGAGGCCAATCGTACGCTGGAATGGACTCATGACCCTCCGCCTCATCCGTCTCGTCGTCGGCCTCGCTCTCTTCGGCGTCGGATGCGCCGTGCTCGTCCAGGCCGGCATCGGCCTCGACCCCTGGACGGTGCTCGCAGAGGGACTCGCGCTGCAGACCGGGATCGGCATCGGCTGGATCGTCGTCCTCACCGGCGCCCTCGTCCTGGTGGCGTGGATCCCGCTCCGCCAGAAGCCCGGGATCGGAACGATCGCGAACATCCTCGTCGTCGGGACGGTCATGCAGGACGCGCTGGCCGTGATCCCCCCGGTCGGGAACTACCTCTGGGGCGTCGTCGTCTTCCTCCTGGGCATCGCGCTCATCGCCGCCGCATCCGGGATCTACCTCGGGGCCGACCTCGGGCCGGGCCCTCGGGACGGACTCATGACGGGGCTGCACGCGCGGTTCGGCTGGCCGATCTGGGTGTGCCGGTTCGCGGTCGAGGGCAGCGTGCTCGTCACCGGATGGCTCCTCGGCGGCACGGTCGGGCTCGGGACCGTCCTGTTCGCCGTGCTCATCGGCCCCGGCGTCCACCTCGCCCTCGCCCTGTCGGCACGCTGGCGGGCGCTGCGTGTGCGCCGAGCGACCATCGCGGTCTGAGCGGTAGCCTGGGGAACGAGCATCCTTCCCTCCATAGCTCAGTGGACAGAGCGAGCGGTTTCTACCCGCCAGGTCGGGGGTTCGAATCCTCCTGGAGGGGCTCCGAGTCGCCGTGACCACGCCGACTCCTGTGGGAGGAGACCACGTGTCAGCTGCGGAGAACGACCGCCTCGTCTGGATCGACTGCGAGATGACGGGCCTCGACCTGTCGGTGGACGAGCTCGTCGAGGTCGCCGTCGTGATCACCGACTTCGACCTCCGCGTGCTCGACCCGGGGTTCCAGATCGTCATCAAGCCGGACGACTCGGCCCTCGCCCACATGAACGACTTCGTCACGAAGATGCACGAGAGCTCGGGTCTGCTGACCGAGATCCCGAACGGCGTCAGCCTCGCCGACGCCGAGTTCCAGGTGCTCGAGTACATCCAGCGCTTCGTGCCCGAGGGCAAGGCGCCGCTGGCGGGCAACACGATCGGCACGGACCGGATGTTCCTCGCCCGCTACATGCCGCGTGTCGACCGGTGGCTGCACTACCGCAATGTGGACGTGTCGAGCGTGAAGGAACTGGCCCGGCGGTGGTACCCCCGCGCGTACTTCAACGCCCCCGCGAAGGACGGCGGACACCGCGCCCTCGCCGACATCCGCGAGAGCATCCGCGAACTCGCGTACTACCGCGAGACGGTCTTCGTCGCCGCCCCCGGACCGACGAGCGACGACGCGCGGAGCGCCGCGGCCGCGACGGTGTCATCGTTCGCCTCGGGTCTGTAATACACTTGTGTGGTTGCCCGGAGACGGGCACATGGTGGGTATAGCTCAGTTGGTAGAGCACCTGGTTGTGGTCCAGGGGGTCGCGGGTTCGAGTCCCGTTACTCACCCCATGCTTTCCCCTCATGAGGCGCAATCGTGATCGAGATGGATGCCGAGGCCTTCGAGGACCTCGTGGCGTCCGAACTCGACGCCCTGCCCGATGAGATGGTCGCCGGTCTCGACAACGTCGTCTTCGTCGTCGAGGACCGCCCCGAGGACGGATCCCTCGATCTGCTCGGACTGTACGACGGCCTCGCCCTGACCGAGCGCGACCGGTACGGAATGGGAGATCTCCCCGACCGCATCATCGTCTACCGCGAGCCGCACCTGGATGCGTGCGACGACCTCGATCAGCTGCGCGACGAGGTGCACACGACACTCGTGCACGAGATCGCCCACTTCTACGGGATCGACGACACGCGCCTGCACGAACTGGGATGGGCGTGACATGAGCATCGCGAGCCCCGACCTCGACGAACAGGTCGACCTGCAGGCATCCACCTCGGGTCCCTGGCAGACGGTCGTCTGGAACGACCCGGTGAACCTCATGAGCTACGTCGTCCACGTCTTCCGCGAGTACTTCGGGTACTCCCGTGAGAAGGCGCACCGGTTGATGCTGGCGGTCCACCACGACGGGCACGCCGTCGTGGCCGAAGGGTCGCGGGAGCAGATGGAACTCCACGCGCAGGCGATGCACGACTACGGACTCTGGGCGACCGTGCGCGAGGCCGGCTCGTGACCGGTCGGAGGATCACCCTCGAGCTCACGCTGCTCGAGGCGGCGCACCTGTCGGACCTTCTCGCGCAGTTCGAGGAGGTCGTGGCCGAGCGCGACGCACGCGATCCCGCCGTCCGCCGGCTCGTCCCCGATGCCTACCGCGACGACGCCGACGCAGCCGCGGAGTTCCGCCGGCTCACGCAGGACGACATCCTGGAGCGACGGCTGACGGATACCGGGGTGGTGCGCGCGTCGCTGCGCCGGGACGGACGCGACCTGGACCCCGCGGAGCTCGACCGTACCCAGGCCGAGGACGCGCTGGTCGTCGAGCTGACGCCGGAGGTCGCCGGCGCGTGGCTGCGGACCCTCGCCGCACTGCGGCTCGTGCTCGCGGAGCGGCTCGGCGTCACCGGCGAGGACCACGACGGCGACGGGGATCCCCGCTTCGGGGTGTACGAGTGGGTCGGCTACCGACTCGACGTGCTCGTCCGCGCCCTCGACGGTTGAGGCCCGGTCAGGGTAGCGGCACGACGATCCGCGCGAGCTCCGCCGGTCGGTTCTCGCGCAGGTGCGCATCCTCCTGCGTCGCCCACCGCTCCCAGTGCGGGCGATAGGCATCGCCGTCGCGGGCGAGGGCGCGCGTCTTGCGCGCGGCATCCGGTGCCTCCAGCCAGACCGTGATGTCCGCGAGAGCGGCGGATGCCGCGGTGAGGACCCCGGCTCCTTCGACGATGATCACCGGGGCGGGGTCCACCGTCGCGTGACGTCCCGACGGTCTGTCGCGGGACCAGTCCCACAGCGGCCATCTTGCGGCCTCCCCGCGCCGGAGCGGCGTCAGGACCCGCTCGTGCACGATGTCGGTCGCCGCCCGCAGTCCGTCCCACCCCGGGTAGACGTCGTCGAGCCGCACGACGGCCGCATCCGGGAACCGCGCGGCCAGCGTGTCGGCGAAGGTCGATTTGCCGGCACCCGAGCGTCCGTCGATCAGGACGACGACCGGGACGCCGGGCGCCGCGTTCACCGCGTCGGCGACCCGCTCGATCCCCGCCGCTGCCGCAGTGGTGAGGGAGGGATCAGCGGGTGAGGGCACGGATGACGCGGCTGAGCGCCCGTCCGGCGACCCACACGAAGGGGATCCCGACCGCGAGGAGCGAGACGAGGTTCGGCTCGAACCGCAGGTCGTCGCCCTTGCGGATGTAGGCGCCGACCGGGATCGCGGCACCTCCGCCACCGCCGCCGCCGCCGTTGGGGTCCTCCCCCGCGCCGAAGCCCGACCAGGTGAGGGCGACGGGGATGAGCCGGATGCCGTCGACGTCCTGCTGCTCGCCGTAGACGCTCGTGACACCGAGGGACGCGAACTGCTTGCCGAGTTCGAGAGGGAGGTTGGCCATGACGACCACGCTAGCCGGTCGCACGGTCACGCACAGGGGCTTGCGCGTGACGCGTCCTCACTCCTGCACCGGTCGCGGGTTGGTCGGCAGCGCATTGACGTCGCGTCTGGGGCCGAGTGTGCTCGCCCTCGTCACGGCGCCGCGCCCGAAGCGCGAGCGCGCGTCGTCGAGTGCGGCGTCGACGCGGCGCCACTCGGCATCGTCGTCCCACAGTGCGAGGCCGCCCACGCCGTCGGCGGTCAGCTTCTCGCCGCGCACGCCGATGAGGCGCACGGGTTGCACGAGATCGATCTTCGAGAAGAGGTCGAGGGCGACGTCGCCGATGCGTTGGCCGACGTTGGTGGGCTCGGGGACGCTCACCGACCGCGACAGCGTCGTGAAGTCGGAGAACCGCACCTTCACCGCGATCGTGCGGGCCTCCCAGCCGCCCGCGCGGAGGCGGCTCGCGACCCGGTCCGACAACCGCCGGAACTCGCTCCGCAGCGTCGCGACGTCGGACACGTCCTCGAGGAAGGTCTCTTCGTGTCCGACGCTCTTCTCGGTGTGCTCGGTCTGCACGGACCGCGGATCGATCCCGCGGGCCAGCTGCGACACGCGGGCGCCCATCGCCGGTCCCAGCGCCCGGTCGAGGACGCCTCGGGGCGTGTTCAGGATGTCCGAGACCATCCGGATGCCGCGGGCCTCGAGCGCCTCGGCTGCTTTCGGTCCCACGCCCCACAGCGCGCCCACGGGGCGCGCCGCGAGGAACGCCTGGGTCTCCGGCTCACTGACGATGAGGAGCCCGTCGGGTTTCGAGACGGTCGAGGCGATCTTGGCGACGTGTTTCGTGGCGGCGACGCCGATGCTGCACGTCAGTCCGGTCTCGTCGAGCACGCGACGCCGGACCATGCGGGCGATCTCGCCGGGACTCCCCCACAGCCGGCGCGCGCCGCTCACATCGAGGAAGGCCTCGTCGATCGAGAGCGGCTCCACGAGCGGGGTGACGTCGCGGAAGATGGCCATGACCTTCTTCGACAGCTCCGAGTAGCGCTCGAACCGCGGCACGACGACGATCGCCTGCGGGCACAGCTGCAGGGCGCGCCCGACCGACATGGCGGAGCGCACGCCGAAGCGCCGGGCCTCGTACGAGGCGCTGGAGACGACGCCGCGCCCCTCCATGCCGCCGACGATGAGCGGCTTGCCCGCCAGGGAAGGGTCGTAGAGGACCTCGACGGACGCGTAGAACGCGTCCATGTCGACGTGGAGGATGCGGGTGCCGGTGTCGTCGGCGCCGTCGGGCGAGACGATCCGCCCCGTCCCGTCACCGCGTCCCATACGTCCATTGTCGACGATGCCGCCGACACCGGTACGGATCCGGGGCCGACGGCATCGTCAGGGCGTCACTGGCCGGCGCGCTCCAGGATGAGCTCGCGGACACGGGCGGCGTCCGCCTGGCCCTTCATCGCCTTCATGACCGCACCGATGACGGCGCCGGCGGCCTGAACTTTGCCGTCCTGGATCTTCGCGAGCACGTCGGGCTGGGCGGCGAGGGCCTCGTCGATCGCGGCGATGAGCGCCCCGTCGTCCGAGACCACGGCGAGACCGCGGGCGTCGACGACCTCCTGGGGCGTGCCCTCCCCTGCGATGACGCCTTCCAGGACCTGGCGGGCCAGCTTGTCGGTGAGGGTGCCGGCATCCACCAGCTTCTGCAGCTGCGCCACCGACTCGGGCGACACGAGGGCGGCGGGCTCGGTGCCCTGCGCGTTCGCGATGCGGGTGATCTCGCCGGTCCACCACTTGCGGGCGGATGCCGGTGACGCGCCGGCGGCGATCGTCGCCTCGACTTCGGCGAGCAGCCCGCCGTTCGCGACGTCCTGGAACTCGAGGTCGGTGAACCCCCACTCCGCCTTCAGCCGGCGCCGGTACACCGCCGGAGCCTCGGGGAGCGCCGCGCGGAGCTCTTCGATCAGCTCTGCGGACGGCTCGACGGGGAGCAGGTCGGGCTCGGGGAAGTAGCGGTAGTCGTCGGCATCCGACTTGGGACGACCCGGCGAGGTGCGTCCGGTGTCCTCGTGCCAGTGCCGCGTCTCCTGCGTGAGGGTGCCGCCGGCGGCGAGGATCGCGGCCTGCCGCTGGATCTCGTAGCGCACCGCGCGCTCGACCGAGCGCATCGAGTTGACGTTCTTCGTCTCGGTGCGGGTGCCGAGCTTCTCCTGTCCGCGCGGGCGCAGCGAGACGTTCGCGTCGCAGCGGAGGTTGCCGCGCTCCATGCGAGCCTCGGAGATGCCGAGCGAGCGCACGATGTCGCGGATCGCGGCGACGTAGGCCTTGGCGACCTCGGGGGCGCGGTGCTCCGTGCCGAAGATTGGCTTGGTGACGATCTCGACGAGGGGCACGCCGGCGCGGTTGTAGTCGACGAGCGAGTACTCGGCGCCCTGGATGCGACCGGTCGCGCCGCCCATGTGCGTGAGCTTGCCGGCATCCTCCTCCATGTGCGCACGCTCGATCGGCACGACGACGACGTCGCCGCCCTCGAGCTCGATCTCGACGCTGCCCTCGAAGGCGATGGGCTCGTCGTACTGCGAGATCTGGTAGTTCTTGCCGAGGTCGGGGTAGAAGTAGTTCTTCCGCGCGAACCGCGACGACGGCGCGATCGAGCAGCCGAGGGCGAGGCCCAGGCTGATCGAATAGCGGACGGCGGTCTCGTTCACGACGGGCAGCGACCCCGGCAGCCCCATGTCGACGGGCGCGACGAGCGTGTTGGGTGCCGCATCGTGGTTCGCCTCGTTCGCCGGGTTGCCGGCGGGCGAGAACATCTTGGTCTCGGTGTTGAGCTCGACGTGGACCTCGAATCCGAGGACGGGCTCGAACAGCTCGAGCGCCTTGTCGAAGTCCATCAGCGCGTCCTTGGCCATCAGCGGGCTCCTCCGAGGATCGGGGCGCGGTCCAGGATCGGACCGCCCCAGCTGTCGACGAGCAGCGCCTCGAGCGCCGCCCCCACGCGGTACAGTCGCGCGTCCTCGCGGGCGGGAGCGACGAACTGGATGCCGACGGGCAACCCGTCTTCTTCCGCGAGGCCCGAGGGGATCGAGATGCCGGGGACGCCGGCGAGGTTGACCGGGATGGTCGTCACGTCGTTGAGGTACATCTGCAGCGGGTCGTCGAGCTGCTCGCCCAGGCGGAATGCGGTCGTCGGCGCGGACGGCGTCGCGATGACGTCGACCTGCGCGAACGCCTCGTCGAAGTCGCGCTGGATGAGGGTGCGGACCTTCTGCGCGCTGCCGTAGTAGGCGTCGTAGTAGCCCGCCGAGAGCGCGTAGGTGCCGAGGATGACGCGGCGCTTGACCTCGTCGCCGAAGCCGGCGTCGCGCGTGGCGGCCATGACGTCCTCGACGGTGCCGCCGGGCACGTTCACCCGCATCCCGAAACGGACCGAGTCGAACTTCGCCAGGTTGCTGGACGCCTCCGCCGGGAGGATCAGGTAGTATGCGGCGACGCCGTACTCGAAGTGCGGTGCGCTGACCTCGACGATCTCGGCGCCGGCTGCCTCCATCGCGGCGAGGGACGCTCGGAAGGATGCCGACACGCCGGACTGGAAGCCGGAGTCGTCGAGCTCGCGGATGACGCCGACCTTCAGACCCTTGAGGACCTCGCCGGTCGCGCCCTCGCGGGCGGCGGCGGCGAACGACGGCCAGGCGTCGGTCAGCGACGTCGCGTCGTGCGGGTCGTGCCCGCCGATGACGTCGTGCAGGAGCGCCGAGTCGAGGACGGTGCGCGAGACGGGACCGACCTGGTCGAGGCTCGAGGCGAGGGCGATCGCGCCGTAGCGGCTCACACCGCCGTACGTGGGCTTCATACCGACGGTGCCGGTGACGTGCGCAGGCTGGCGGATCGAGCCGCCCGTATCGGAACCGAGCGCGAGCGGCGCTTCGAACGCGGCCACCGCAGCGGCCGAACCGCCGCCGGAGCCGCCGGGGATCCGATCGAGGTCCCACGGGTTGCGGGTCGGGCCGTACGCCGAGTGCTCGGTCGACGAGCCCATCGCGAACTCGTCCATGTTGGTCTTGCCGAGCGGGACGAGGCCCGCCGCCCGGGACCGTGCGACGACGGTCGCGTCGTAGGGCGACATGTAGCCCTCGAGGATCTTCGAACCGCTCGTGGAGGGCATGTCGGTCGTCACGAGGACGTCCTTGATCGCCAGGGGCACGCCGGCCAGTTCGCCGAGCTCCTCGCCGGCGGCGCGGCGGCGGTCGATGTCGGCCGCGACCTCGACCGCGTGGTCGGAGACGTGGAGGAAGGCGTGCACGTCGCCGTCGACGGCGGCGATGCGGTCGAGGTGGGCCTGCGTGGCCTCGACGCTCGAGAGCTCGCCGGAGCGCAGCTTCGCGGAGAGGTCGGCGGCGGTCAGCTTCAGGATGTCGCTCACTGCTCCTCCCCCAGGATCGCGGTCACGCGGAACCGGCCGTCGGCGGCATCCGGTGCGTTCTGGAGCACCTCGTCGACGGTCAGCATGTCGCCGGGGACATCGGGGCGGAAGACGTTGCGCAGCGGGATCGGGTGGCTCGTCGCGGCGACCTCGGGGGTGGCGACTTCGGACACCTTGGCGATGTTGTCGACGATCGCGTCGAGCTGGCCGGTGAGCCGCTCCACCTCCTCGTCGCTCAGCTGGATCCGGGCGAGCACGCCGAGATGGCGCACGAGATCGGGGGTGATTTCAGACACCCCGACAGTCTAGTTCCGGCCGGTCGCCCTCCCGAGCCCGCGCGGACCCGCGCCCTAGGCTGGGGGCGTGACCGATTCGCCCTCCGCCGATCGCCCGTGGCTCTCCTCGTACGGTGAGGGCGTCCCCCTCGACCTGCCCCCCATCGACGGGTCGTTGATGGACCTGCTCGACGAGTCCGCTCGCGACTATCCCGAGGCGCCCGCTCTGCAGTTCTTCGGACGCGAGACGACGTACGCGGCCCTGCACGACGCCGTGAACCGGGCGGCCGCGGGGCTGCGCGATCTCGGGGTGAACAAGGGCGACCGGGTCGCGATCGTCCTCCCCAACTGCCCGCAGCACATCATCGCGTTCTACGCCGTCCTGCGACTGGGCGCGGTCGTCGTCGAGCACAACCCCCTCTACACCCCGCGCGAGCTGCGGACGCAGTTCCAGGACCACGGTGCGCGGCACGCCATCGTGTGGGACAAGGTCGCGCCGACCGTGCAGGGGTTCCCCGCGGACCTCCGCGTCGAGGCGCTCATCGCCGTCGACGTCACGCGGGCGCTGCCCCTCCACACGCGCCTCGCGCTGCGGCTGCCCGTGAAGAAGGCGCGGGAATCGCGTGCCGCGTTGACCTCGCCGGCGCGCGGTGCGCTGTCGTGGGACGACCTCGTGAGGACGCCCGCCCTGGCGGCATCCCACCCCGGGCCGCGGACCGAGGACCTCGCGGTCCTGCAGTACACCTCGGGGACGACGGGGACGCCGAAGGGGGCGATGCTGACGCACCGCAACCTGCTCGCCAACGCCCGGCAGAGCCAAGCGTTCATCCCGGCCGTGCAGCGCGGGGACGGATGCGTCTTCTACGCCGTCCTGCCGATGTTCCACGCCTACGGGCTCACCCTCTGCCTCACCTTCGCCATGTCGATGGGGGCGCGTCTCGTGCTGTTCCCCAAGTTCGACGCCGACATGGTGATCGATGCGATCAAGAAGCACCCGCCCACGGTCCTGCCGCTCGTCCCCCCGATAGCCGAGCGCCTGCTGGCACGCGCCCGCGAACGCGGGGCCTCGATCCGCGGCATCCGCATCGGCGTGTCGGGCGCCATGGCCCTCTCCCCTGCGCTGGTCGAACCGTTCGAGGAGGCGACCGGCGGGTACCTCATCGAAGGCTACGGGCTCAGTGAGTGCTCCCCCGTCCTGATGGTCAACCCCCCGGCCGACAACCGGAAGGCCGGAACCATCGGCATCCCCATCCCCGGAACGGACGCACGCGTCGTCGACCCCGAGAACCCGTCCCGCATCCTCGGCGACGGCGAACCGGGCGAACTCGTGGTGCGGGGACCGCAGGTGTTCTCGGGGTACTACGGCAAGCCGGACGAAACCGAGAAGGTGCTCGTCGACGGCTGGTTCCGCACCGGCGACATCGTCGAGCGCGACGCCGACGGGTTCTTCCGGGTGGTCGACCGCCTGAAGGAACTCATCGTCACGGGCGGGTTCAACGTGTCGCCCTCCGAGGTGGAGGCCACGCTTCGGCAGCACCCGCAGGTCGCGGATGCCGCCGTCGTCGGTCTCCCCGACGCGCACAGCGGCGAGCAGGTCGTCGCCGTCGTGATCCCCTCGCCGGGGGTGAGCGAGGTCGACGTCGAGGACGTGCGCGCGTTCGCCCGCACCCGGCTGACGCCCTACAAGGTGCCGAAGCGGATCGAGACGGTCGAGGAGCTGCCGCGGTCGCTCATCGGCAAGGTCCTGCGCCGACAGGTGCGCGACGCGCTCCTCGCGAAGGACGCCTGAGCGTCACTCCGCGGCGGGCGCGTCGCCGAGCGCGGCCGGACCCTCGGTGACGAGGACGTGGAACTGCGCGGCGTCGATGATCCGGATGCCGAGGGCCTCGGCCTTCGCGAGCTTCGATCCCGCACCGGGCCCGGCGGCGACGAAGTCCGTCTTCTTCGAGACGCTCGACGCCGCTTTGCCGCCCGCCTGCATGATGGCCTCCTGCGCGCCCTCGCGGGTGTACCCCTCGAGCGACCCCGTCGCGACGACGGTGATGCCCTCGAGCACTCCTCCGGCCGCGGCCGCGGCGCCGGGACCCGGGTGCCCGCGCGTCGCCAGCCGCGCGCCCGCGGCGGTCCAGCGGTCGACGATCTCGACGTGCCAGTCGACGGCGAACCAGTCGATGAGCGCGTCGGCGATGATCCCGCCGACACCGTCGACCGCAGCGAGCTCGTCGCGCGAGGCGGCCCGGATCGCGTCGAGCGAGCCGAAGTACTGCGCCAGGGCGCGGGCGGCGACGGGTCCGACGTGGCGGATGTTCAACGCGACGAGGAAGCGCCACAGATCCTTCGTCTTGGCCTTCTCGAGCTCGTCGATGAGGGTGAGGGCCTGCGCCGACGGCTGCGGTCCCGTGAGGCCCTCCTTCTTCTCCGCCGCGGTGGGGTTGCGGCGGAACGGCGCGCGGCGGACGACCTCGCCGGTGCTCTCGTCGACCCGCGGCTCGCCGGTCTCGGCGTCGCGGACGATGACCTCGATGGGCACGAGCCGCTCCAGAGTCAGCTCGAACAGTCCCGCCTCGGTCTCGAGCGCCGGCTGCTGCGGATCGATCGGCTGGGTCAGCGCGGCCGCAGTGACCTCGCCGAGCGCCTCGATGTCGAGCGCGCCACGCGAGCCGATGTGCTCGACGCGCCCGCGGACCTGCGCGGGGCAGCCGCGCGTGTTGGGGCAGCGCAGGTCGATGTCGCCCTCTTTGGCCGGCGCGAGGGTCGATCCGCACTCCGGGCACGCCGTCGGCATGACGAAGGCGCGCTCCGTGCCGTCGCGGAGTTCGGCGACCGGGCCCAGCACCTCGGGGATGACGTCCCCGGCCTTGCGGAGCACGACCATGTCGCCGATCAGGACGCCCTTCGCCTTGACGACGTCCTGATTGTGCAGGGTCGCCTGGCGCACGACGCTGCCCGCGACGAGCGCCGGTGCCATCTGCGCGTATGGGGTGGCGCGGCCGGTGCGCCCGACCGACACGATGATGTCGAGGAGCCGCGTCTGCACCTCTTCGGGCGGGTACTTGTACGCGATCGCCCAGCGCGGGGCACGGCTGGTCGCGCCGAGCTCGTCGTGCAGGGAGAGCTCGTCGACCTTCACGACGATGCCGTCGAGTTCGTGCGCGACCGAGTGGCGCTTCTCGCCGTACTCGGCGACGAAGGCGAGGACGCCGTCGACGTCGTCGAATGTCTGCGGATACGGGCTGACCGGCAGGCCCCATTCGGCGAGCAGGCCGTACACCTCGCTCTGAGCGGACACGGGCGGGTCGGGCCACGCGCCGATGCCGTGGACGTACATGCGGAGGGACGAGAGACGGGCCTCGCCGGCCTCGAGTTCGAGCCCCGACTTCTTGTCGAGCTGCTGGCGCAGACCTCCGCTCGCGGCGTTGCGCGGATTGGCGAACGCCGGGAAGCGCCGCGCCGCGCTCTTCTGCGCCTTCTCCTCGTCATAGCGGGGGCGGGAGGCGGCGTCGGCGACGACGCGGTCGCGCAGACGCGCCTGCAGCGCGTTGAGTTCTTCGAAGGCCGCCACCGGGATGAAGACCTCCCCCCGCACCTCCACGAGAGGGGGGTGCCCCTGCCCCGACAGCCGCTCCGGGATACCGGCCACGCGCACCGCGTTCACCGTGACGTCCTCCCCGATGCGGCCGTCGCCGCGGGTCGCCGCCGAGGTCAGCACACCGTTCTCGTAGCGCAGCGAGATGGCGAGCCCGTCGATCTTGAGCTCCGTCAGCCATCGCACCTTGCGCCCCGCTGCGGCCTCGGCCTTCGTGCACCACTCCCGCAGTTCGTCCGGCGAGAAGACGTTGTCGAGGCTCAGCATCCGCTCGGCGTGCTCGACGGGAGCGAACATCGACGACTCCGCCGCGCCGACGGTCTGCGTCGGCGAATCCTGCCCCTGCAGCTCGGGGTGCGCGCGCTCGATGGCTTCGAGCCGCTGCATCCACCCGTCGTAGGTGGCGTCGTCGACCAGACCGACGTCGCCGCCGTAGTAGGCCTCGCGCGCGCCGAGGATCTTCTCCGTGAGCCGCGCGGCCTCTGCGCGGGCCCCATCGAGGGTCAGTTCGGGGAGTTCTGCGTCAGCCACATCGACAGTGTAGGGAGGCCCGGCGACACCGCCGGGACCGTTCCGCGCTCCGGCAGGATGCGGTAGACGAAGGTCCCGGAGTAGCGGAAGACCTCGCCGAGCAACCGGCGACGTGACCGGGTAGCGTCGAGGCATGTCCCGTCCTCGTGCCGTCGTCGCCGGTGCCGGCGGATTCATCGGCGAGGCTCTCGTCGCAGCCCTCACGGACGACGGGTACGACGTCGTCACCGTCGGACGCACCGCCGCCGTCCGCTGGGACGACCCCGCCGCGCTCGCGGCCGCCGTCGACGGCTCCGACCTGCTCGTGAACCTCGCCGGGAAGTCCGTCGACTGTCGCTACACCGATCGCAACCGCGACGAGATCCTGCGGTCGCGGGTGGAGACGACGCGCGCCCTGCACGCTGCGGTGGCCGCGGCATCCGCCCCGCCCCGGCTCTGGCTCAATGCGTCCACCGCGACGATCTACCGCCACGCGATGGACCGCCCGAACACCGAATCGGGCGGCGAACTCGGGCAGGGCTTCTCGGTCGACGTCGCGCGGTCGTGGGAGCGTGCGTTCTTCGCGGGAGAACTGCCGCGCACGCGCCGCGTCGCCCTGCGTCTGGCGATCGTCGTCGGCGACGGCCCCGCCTCCCGGATGCTGCTCACCCTCGCACGTACCGGACTCGGTGGGCCGCAGCACGACGGCTGGCTCCCGCCGCACCGTCGCTACCGGGGCATCGGCGACGAGCCGACGGGCGACCGGCCGCCCTGGCACCTCACCCGGGGGCGCCAGCGCTTCAGCTGGGTGCACATCGAGGACGTGCTCCGCGCCGTCCGCTTCCTCATCGAGCGGGACGACATCTCCGGCCCCGTCAACATCGCGGTGCCCGAGGCATCCGACAACCGCACCCTCATGCGCACCCTCCGCGGCGTCGTCGGGATGCCGGTGGGCCTGCCGTCGCTGCGCTGGATGCTCGAGATCGCCATGTGGGTGCTGCGGACCGAGCCCGAGCTGATCCTCAAGAGCAGATGGGTCTTCCCCGAGCGGCTCGTCGACGCCGGATTCCGGTTCGCGCACACCGACCTCCGCGCGGCGTTCGCCGAGGTCGAACGGGGCGGCCGGGTCAGGCGTTCTGGGGAACGGCGGAGACGGTCCGCGCGATCGTGAACTGCCCGATCACCCGGGTCCCGTCGTACAGCACCGCCGTCTGACCGGGCGCGACGCCGTCGAAAGGGATCTCGGGGACGACCGTGATCGACCCGTCGCGCACGCTCGCCCGAGCGGGGACCGGATCGGCGTGCGCGCGGATCTGCACGTCGCAGGCGAACACGCCGTCGGCAGGAGCACGTCCGGCCCAGCTGTGCCGCTCCCCGGAGATCTCCGCCGTCGCGAGAGCCTCCTTCGGCCCGACGACAACCGTGTTCGAGACGGGACGCACCTCGAGGACGAACCGCGGCTTGCCGTCCGCGGCGGGGACGCCGAGCTGCAGCCCCCGGCGCTGACCGACCGTGAACGCGTGCGCTCCCTCGTGCCGCCCGACGACCGATCCCTCGCGGTCCACGACGTCGCCCTGCTCGGCGCCCACCTTCTCGGCCAGCCACCCGCGGGTGTCGCCGTCGGGGATGAAGCAGATGTCGTGGCTGTCCGGCTTCTGCGCGACCGTGAGACCGCGCTCGGCGGCCTCGGCGCGGACGACGGCCTTCGACGGCGTCGTCCCGAGCGGGAAGTAGGTGTGGGCGAGCTGGTCCGCGGTGAGCACCCCGAGGACGTAGGACTGGTCCTTCGCCTCATCCGACGCGCGGTGCAGTTCGCGCCCCTCCGGGCCGTCGACGAGGGTCGCGTAGTGGCCGGTGCAGACGGCGTCGAAACCGAGCTCGAGGGCCCGTTCGAGCAGGGCCGCGAACTTGATCTTCTCGTTGCACCGCATGCACGGGTTCGGTGTGCGTCCCGCCCGGTACTCGCTGATGAAGTCGTCGATGACGTCGTCGCGGAAGCGCTCGGAGAAGTCCCACACGTAGAACGGGATGCCGAGGAGGTCGGCCGCGCGCCGGGCGTCGAGCGCGTCCTCGATCGTGCAGCAGCCCCGGCTGCCGGTGCGGAGGGTGCCTCCGGCGCGCGAGAGCGCCAGGTGGACGCCGACGACGTCGTGACCCGCGTCCACCGCGCGCGCCGCGGCGACGGCCGAATCGACCCCACCGCTCATGGCTGCCAGTACGCGCATCGTCCCAGTCTACGAGCGCGACCCCGCACGGGCGCTGGACGCCGCCGCGCGGCGGTGCGCCTCGGGGAGTGCGGCGAGGAACGCGTCGACGTCGGCCGCCGTGGTCGTGCGCCCGAGCGTGACCCGCAGGACCGAACGGGCCTCGCGATCGGTGCGACCGAGGGCGAGGACGACGTGGCTCGGTTCGGCGACACCCGCTTGGCATGCCGATCCGGTCGACACGCGCACGCCCGCGGAGTCGAGGAGGAACAGGAGGGTCTCCCCCAGCGCGTCGGGGAAGAGGAGGTGCAGGTGGCCGGGTAGTCGCTGGTCCGGTGCGCCGAGCAGTACGACCTCCGGGGCGATGTCGTGCACACCGATCAGGAGCCGGTCGGACAGCGGACGCAGGCGTTCCGCCTCGGCGGCGCGCTCCGCCGCCGTGAGCTCGAGGGCCACGGCCAGGGCGGCGGCACCGGCGACATCCGGTGTGCCCGAGCGGAGGCCACGCTGCTGCCCCCCGCCGTGAAGGACCGCGCCCATGCGGGCGTGACGCGACACGACGAGCGCCCCCGTCCCGACCGGCGCACCCACCTTGTGGCCTGCGACGCTCAGCGCGACGAGTCCGCCGCGACCGGCCCCCGGTCCCCGCAGCGCGGCGAAGTCGAGCGACAGATGGGCGATGGCCCCGACGGCGTCGAGGTGGAGGGGCACGTCTGCCGCCGCCGCCGATGCCGCCAGGGCGGCGACATCCGACACGCTCCCGACCTCGTTGTTGGCCACGAGCGCCGTCGCCAGGGCGGCGCCCGGGAGTGCCGCATCGAAGGCCGCGACATCGATCGCCGCGCTCTCGTCGAGCGGCACGGGTCGTACCTCCGCCCCCTGGGCGGAAGCGAGCCACGACACCGTCTCGAGGGTCGCGTGGTGCTCACCGTCGGGCAGGACGACCGCCGACCGGTCCGGGTCGCGCGCCCACCACGTCCCCTGGAGGGCGAGGTTCACCGACTCCGTGCCCCCCGAGGTCAGCACCACTTCGATGGGGTCGCACCCCAGCACCGCCGCGATCCGCTCACGGGCGTCCTCGAGCAGCCTCCGCGCCGCCTGGCCGGCGCCGTGCACGGACGACGCGTTGCCGGTGACCTCCGACGCGGCGAGCCACGCATCACGCGCCTCCGGTCGCAGCGGAGTGGATGCCGCGTGGTCGAGATAGACCGCCATGACCCTCCGCCTGCCGCTGACCTTCATCGCCTGCTCACTACTGTAGGACGCATGACCTTCGCTCCGGCCGGCCCGACGACCGCGGCGTCCCACACCCCCGTCCCGGGGATGCTGTCGGACGTCTACGACCGGCTCGGGGTACGCCTGCACGACGGGGGCGGGACGCTGCGGGTGTGGTCGGAGCACGCCACCGGCGTCGAGCTCGTGGTCTTCGACGACGACGACCCGGACTGGATCGTCGACACCGTCCCGCTGGCCCCCGTGGGCGGCGGCGTGTGGGAGGCGACGACGTCCGCGCTGCGGGTCGGCGTCACCTACAGCGTGCGGGTCGACGGACCGCACGGCCCCGGGATGACCTTCAACCCGGCGACGCTGCTGATCGATCCCTACGCGCGGGGGTTGGCGTCCCCCGGCATCCACTCCTGGCGGTCCGTCGTCGTCGACGACTGCTTCGACTGGGGCGGCGTCGCGAAGCCGATGACGCCGCTCGATCGCACCGTCGTCTACGAAGCGCACGTCAAGGGCCTCACGAAACGGCATCCCGGTGTGCCGGCGGCGTTGCACGGCACCTACGCCGGGATGGCGCATCCGGCCATGATCGAGCACTACCGGAGCCTCGGGGTGACCGCGATCGAGCTGCTCCCGGTCCACGCCTTCGCGAGCGAGCCCCGCCTCCTGCAGCTGGGGTTGACCAACTACTGGGGCTACAACTCGGTCGGCTTCTTCGCGCCGCACGCCCCGTATGCGACGGCCGCCGCCCAGGCCGAAGGCGCCACCGCGGTGCTTCGCGAGGTGAAGGGGATGGTGAAGCTGCTGCACGCGGCCGGCATCGAGGTGATCCTCGACGTCGTCTTCAACCACACCTCCGAGCAGGGACTCGGCGAGCCCCGCTCGAGCTTCCGCGGGATCGACAACCGGTCGTACTACCGGCAGGCCGACGACGGCACCTACATCGACGTGACCGGATGCGGGAACTCCCTGAACACGTCGACGGATGCCGCGTCCCGCCTCGTCCTCGATTCGCTGCGTTACTGGGCGAACGAGGTGCAGATCGACGGGTTCCGCTTCGACCTCGCCCCCGTCCTGGGGCGCGATGCCTCCCACGCCTTCACCCCGGAGCACCCGCTCCTGCAGGCGATCGTCCAGGACCCCGCGCTGGCGGGCGTCAAGATGATCGCCGAACCCTGGGACGTCGGCATCGGCGGCTGGCAGACGGGGGCGTTCGGCGCCGGCTGGAGCGAATGGAACGACCGCTACCGCGATCGGGTCCGCAACTTCTGGCTGAGCGACATCGACTACTCCCGCCGCGCCGCTGTCACGCCGGTGGGGATCGGCGGGTTCGCGACCCGGCTCGCCGGATCGGCCAACACGTTCAGCGCCGAGCGCGGTCCGCTGGCGAGCGTCAACTTCGTCACCGCGCACGACGGGTTCACCCTCCACGACCTCGTCTCCTACGACTCCAAGCGCAACGAGGCCAACGGCGAGCACGGGCGGGACGGGGCGGACACGAACCGTTCCTTCAACCACGGCTTCGAGGGGCCGACCGACGATCCGACCGTCCTCGCGGCCCGCCGGCGCGCGATGCGCAACCTGCTGGGCACGCTCCTGCTCTCGGCGGGCGTTCCGATGATCACCGCGGGCGACGAGATCGGGCGCACGCAGCACGGCAACAACAACGCGTACTGCCACGACTCCGCGCTGACCTGGTACGACTGGAGCCGCGAACCCTGGCAGGACGACCTGCGCGCCCACGTCGAGCTGCTCACCCGCATCCGCCGGGAGAACCCGGCCCTGCGACCCGTCCGGTTCGCCCATGCCGAGATGACCGTTCCGGGCGCGTCCGTCATCGACTGGTATGACGAGCAGGGGAACACGATGTCGGTCGAGCAGTGGACGGATCCCTCGCACCGCACGCTGCAGTACGACGCCAGCTCCACACCCGAGAGCGAAGCGCCCAACCGCACGCTCCTGGTGGTCCACGGCCGCGAGAGCGACGTCGAGATCATCCTCCCGGCGCTGGAGGGTGTGACGCGCTTCGCCCCCCTGTGGTCGAGCGTCGACGAGCGTCCGCGCTCGGATGCCGCCCCGCTCGCCCCCGGCGACGCGTTCACCGCGACCGGTCCGTCAATGTACCTGTTCCGGGCCGAGTGATCCAGGCCGTTTCGCGCCTTCCTCGGCACCGGTAGGTTCGGATCGTGGCCACACAGATCTCCCCCGCTTCCGTCCGCAGCTCCGCTGAGATCCCGGTCCGACCGGTGAAGGCGACCAGGAAGGATGCCGGCATCCGCAACGGCCGCATCCCGATCGCCTCCCATCGTCCCAGCGTCCCGGGCGGCCGGTTCGCGCCGACCGCGTTCGTCGGCGAGGCGGTGCCGTTCACGGTCGCCGCCTTCCGCGAAGGACACGACCGCATCGGCGTGCACCTGCGGCTGACGGCGCCCTCGGGCGCGGTCACGCTCCACCGGCTCCAGCCCCTCGACGACGGCTTCGACAATTGGCGCGTCGTCGTGGCACCCCTCGAGCAGGGCACCTGGAAGTTCCGTTTCGAGACGTTCGCCGACGACTACGCGACCTGGCGTCATGCCGCGGAGCTGAAGATCGCCGCGGGTGTGGACCCGATCCTCATGCGGGAGATCGGCGCGCGGCTGTTCGAGCGCGCCGCTGCGGAGAAGACCCGTCCCGTCGAGGAGCGCACCGCCCTCACCTCCGCGGCGCGCGCCCTCCGCGATGACGCCGTGGACGACGAGGCGGCCCTCATCGTCGTGCACGACCCGGGGCTCGCCCGGGCGTTCGCCGACCGCCCGGCCCTCTCGCTCCACACCCTCCACGAGGAGAACACGCTCCTCGTCGAGCGCGAGCGAGCCGGCGTGGGCGCCTGGTACGAGTTCTTCCCGCGCTCCGAGGGGGCGGTCCGCCTGCCGGACGGCACCGTCCGCAGCGGCACCTTCCGCACGGCGGCCGAACGCCTCCCCGCCGTGGCCGCGATGGGCTTCGACGTGGTCTACCTCCCGCCCATCCACCCGATCGGCGAGGTGAACCGCAAGGGCCCCAACAACACCCTGAACGCCGGTCCCGGGGATCCGGGATCGCCGTGGGCCATCGGCTCGGCGGACGGCGGACACGATGCGGTCCACCCCGACCTCGGGACGCTCGAGGACTTCCGCGCGTTCGTGGACACCGCGAACGCCCACGGCCTGGAGATCGCCCTCGACCTCGCCCTCCAGGCCGCTCCCGACCACCCTTGGGTGACAGAGCACCCGGAGTGGTTCACGACGCTGCCGGACGGTTCGATCGCCTTCGCCGAGAACCCGCCGAAGAAGTACCAGGACATCTACCCGGTCAACTTCGACAACGACCCGGTCGGCATCCGCGCCGAGGTGCTGCGCATCGTCCAGCACTGGATCCGGCAAGGGGTGAAGATCTTCCGCGTCGACAACCCCCACACCAAGCCGCTGCAGTTCTGGGAGTGGCTCATCCGCACCGTCAACGCCGAGCACCCCGACGTCGTCTTCCTGGCCGAGGCGTTCACCCGTCCCATGCCGATGCGGGCGCTCGCACAGAGCGGCTTCCAGCAGAGCTACTCGTACTTCACGTGGCGCAACACCAAGACCGAGCTGGAGGAGTTCTTCGCCTCGATCTCGGACGAGACGGCGGATTTCATGCGCCCGAACCTCTTCGTCAACACCCCCGACATCCTCACCGAGTACCTGCAGTTCGGCGGTCGCCCCGCCTACCGGATCCGCGCCGCTCTCGCGGCCACCGCGGGGGCCAGCTACGGCGTCTACGCGGGTTACGAGCTCTACGAGAACGTCGCCCGCCCGGGGTCCGAGGAGAACATCGACAACGAGAAGTACGAGTACAAGTTCCGCGACTGGGCGGGCGCCGAGGCCGCGGGCGACTCCCTCGCCCCGTACCTGCGGCGGCTGAACGAGATCCGCCGGGCGCATCCCGCGCTCCGGCAGCTGCGCGGTCTGCACCTGCAGGGGACGGACGACGACGCGATCCTCGCCTACGTGAAGCACCTGCCCGCGGCGGTGGCCGAGCGCGGCGAATCCGACACGATCATCGTCGTCGTGAACGTCGACCCGCACTCGGCGCGCGAGACGACGGTGCACGTCGATTCGCAGATCTGGGGACTCCCCCGCGGCCACGACTACGAGGTCGAGGACCTCCTCACCGGCGCGCGCTGGACGTGGAACGAGCACAACTACGTCCGACTCGACGCTTTCGCCGAACCCGTCCACATCCTCCACGTGAAGGCACACTCATGACCCGTCCCGATGATTCGATCCTGGATGCCGTCGGTGCCGGCGCCTACCACGCCCCCCACGACGTGCTGGGCCCGCACCCCGAGGGCGACGAATGGGTGATCCGGGCGCGGCGTCCCTTCGCGCAGACCGTGACCGCCGTGCTGGCCGACGGCTCCCGCGTCGAGCTCGAGCACATCCGTCAAGGGGTCTGGGAGGGCGTCACGGAGACGCAGCCGACCGCCTACGATCTCGTCGCGACGTACGAGGGCGCTCCCGACTACCGCGTGGACGACCCGTACCGGCATCTGCCGTCGCTCGGCGAGATGGACCTGCACCTCATCCGCGAGGGGCGCCACGAGCAGCTGTGGACCGTCCTCGGGGCCCACGTCCGCCACTACGGCCCCGTCAGCGGCGTCTCCTTCGCGGTGTGGGCGCCCAACGCCCGGGCCGTCCGCGTCGTCGGCGATCTGAACGGGTGGGACGGCACCCAGCACGCCATGCGCTCGCTCGGATCGAGTGGCGTCTGGGAACTGTTCGTCCCGGGTATCGGCGCGGGCTCGGCCTACAAGTTCGAGATCCTCACCGCCGCGAACCACTGGGTGATGAAGGCCGACCCGATGGCCCGGGCCGCCGAGGTCCCGCCCGCGACGGCATCCGTCGTCACGGAGAGCGAGTACACCTGGTCGGACGACGAGTGGATCGCCGCACGGTCGTCCGGCTCCGTGCACGACAAGCCGATGTCCACCTACGAACTCCATCTCGGCTCGTGGCGGCCCGGTCTCAGCTACCGCGACGCCGCCGACGAGCTCGTGGACTATGTGGGGGCGCAGGGCTTCACCCACGTCGAGTTCCTCCCACTCGCCGAGCACCCCTTCGGGGGCTCCTGGGGCTATCAGGTGACGGGCTACTACGCCCCGACGAGCCGCTTCGGCAGCCCCGACGACCTCCGCTATCTCATCGACCGGCTGCACCAGGCGGGCATCGGCGTCATCATGGACTGGGTGCCCGGGCACTTCCCGAAGGACGAGTTCGCGCTCGCGCGCTTCGACGGAGCCCCGCTCTACGAGCACCCGGATCCCCGGCGCGGCGAGCACCGCGACTGGGGCACGTACATCTTCGACTACGGGCGCAACGAGGTGCGTAACTTCCTCGTCGCGAACGCGCTCTACTGGTTCGAGGAGTTCCACGTCGACGGCCTGCGTGTCGACGCCGTCGCCTCGATGCTCTACCTGGACTACTCCCGCGAGGAAGGGCAGTGGGAGCCGAACATCCACGGCGGCCGCGAGAACCTCGAGGCGATCCGCTTCTTGCAGGAGGTCAACGCCACCGCCTACAAGCGCTACCCGGGCATCGCGATGATCGCGGAGGAGTCGACGAGCTTCCCCGGTGTGACGGCTCCGACCAGCCAGGGCGGTCTCGGCTTCGGCTTCAAGTGGAACATGGGCTGGATGAACGACTCGCTCGTGTACATCGGCCGCGATCCGCTCTACCGCTCGCACCACGAGGGCGAGCTCTCGTTCTCGTTCGTCTACGCGTTCAGCGAGAACTTCGTGCTCCCCATCAGCCACGACGAGGTCGTGCACGGCAAGGGGTCGCTGTTCACCCGGATGCCGGGCGACCACTGGCAGCAGCTCGCCAACATGCGAGCCTTCCTGGCGTACATGTGGGGGCACCCGGGCAAGCAGCTCCTGTTCATGGGGCAGGAGTTCGGGCAGATGTCCGAATGGTCCGAGGGGCGCGGCCTGGACTGGTGGATGCTGGATCAGCCGGCGCACCAGCAGTTGCAGCACTTCGTCGCCGCCCTCAACCGCACCTACCGGGACGAAGCGCCGCTGTGGTCGCGCGACACCGACGGGTCCGCTTTCTCCCGCGTCTGGCCGCACACCCCCGACGGCAACATCCTCGGGTTCGCCCGCCGCGACCACGACGGCGGCACGGTGGTCGTGCTGTGCAATTTCGCCGGCTCCCCCCGCCACGACGTGCGGATCACCCTGCCCGAGGCCGGGGCGTGGGCCGAGATCCTCAACAGCGACGCGCAGGAGTTCGGCGGGTCCGGGGTCGGCAACTTCGGCGGCGTGACGACGGATGCCGACGGCACCGCGACCGTCGTCCTGCCGCCGCTCGGCGTCCTCTGGCTCCGTCACCAGGCGTGAGAGAAAGGGGGTCCGGGCTGATGCCCGGACCCCCTTTCCTCTGTCAGAAGAGCAGACTCGCGAGTCGTCCCCGCGCTCGGATGACCCGAGGGTCTGCGTCGCCCACGACGCCGAAGAGTTCGAGCAGACGTGCCCGCACGGGCGCGCGCTCGTCCGTCGGCAGAGCGGCGAACAGATCCAGCAGTCGCGCGAACGCGTCGTCGACGTGCCCGCCGGCGAGATCGAGATCGGCGACGGCGAACTGCGCCTCGACGTCGTGCGGAGCGGCAGCGGCAGCGGCGCGCGCCGCGGCGAGGTCCAGGTTCTGCACACGGCCGAGCAGATGCACCTGCGCGAGGCCGGCTTTCGCGTCCTCGTCGCGGGGGTTCTCGGCGAGAGCCTGTTCGTACGCTGCCGCGGCGGCCTGGTAGTCACCGGACTCGATGGCGTCGAAGGCCGCCTGATGGAGCGGCGGCAAGGCGGCCGGGCGGTCCTCGGCATCCGTCTCAGCGCCTTCGACGGGCACCGTCCCGGTCACCCCGTGCTGCGCGGCGAGCTGCAGCAGTTGCGTGAAGACCTCGCGCACCTGCGCCTCGGGCACGGCCCCCGTGAAGAGCTGGACGGGCTGACCGGCGACGAGGGCGACCACGAGCGGGATCGACTGCGCACGGAAGCTCTGCGCGAGCTGCGGGTTCGCGTCGACGTCCACCTTCGCGAGCACGAGCCTGCCGCCGAGCTCGGTCACGAGCTTCTCGAGCACGGGGCTCAGCTGCTTGCAGGGGCCGCACCAGTCGGCCCAGAGGTCGACGACGACGGGGACGGTCCGCGACAGCTCGAGGACCTGACCGAAGTCGGCATCCGTCACGTCGAAGATGAGGCGGGATGCCGGGGCTCCGCCGCCGGCGGGCGCGGCGGCCTCGGGCTGTCCCGCGGGCCGGTTGCGAAGGGACGAGAGATCGACGGCGCCGCGGAGGACGGCGCCGGGTGCGGGGGTGCTCACTCTTTTTCAACCACCTTGGCGTCGAGGACGTTGGAACGGGAGGCCAGCAGCTGGATCTTGTCGTTCGAACCCTGCGCGGGCACGAAGAAGTACAGCTGATCGGTGTAACGGGTCTGGAAGCCGGTGCTCGACTGCGAGACGCCCGAGAGCGCCTTCACCACGACGTTCTCGCCGAGTTTGATCACGGCGTCGTCATCGGTCGGGACGGCGGTCTCGTTCTCCGTGACGGTGACGGCCACGATCGCACCGCTGTCGAGTGTGACGAGGGAGAGCGGCTCGGAATCGCCGGGCTCGGCCAGGAACGAGACCCGGCCGGTCTCCTCACCGGTCTCGTTGAACTTCTTGAGGACCGCAGCGCGGTTCTCGGCGACGAGGGAGCGGAACGTGTCGGTCTTCTCGTCGAACAGGGCGGCGAACTCGCTCTTGTCGCCCTTGTCGAGGACGTCCGCGTACGCGGCGGCCAGGTTCTCGGGCGGCATGAGGAGGAACGGTGAGTTGGGCTCCACGGCCACGGCGCCGACGTACTCCGCGGCGAGGTTCATCGTGGCATCGGCGCGGAGACTCGAGATGTAGGCGACCTTGTAGTCGGCCCACGGGTCGCTCTGCGTCGCCGTCATGACGGTGGCGACGCCGTCCGCGTCCTCGACCACCGCCATGAACATCCGCGGCCAGTCGTTCTTCGCCTGCGGCAGCAGGGCGGTCATCGTGCCGGCCGGGATGGCGGGCAGCGGGTCGGCATCGGGGAGCTCGGTGCGGAGTCGGTAGTTCGTCTCACGCTCGGTGAGGGCGGGCCCCGTGAGCCGCAGTGCCGCGGCCTTCGGGTCCTTCGCCTCGTCGGCGGCGGTGACCTGCTCGGAGATCCGGCCGAGGATGCGCTCGGCCTGCGTCTTCGTCACGGCGGGCGCTCCCTGGCCCTCGGGCACGATGACGGATGCCGAGGGCGATGGCGTCGCCTCGGGCTGCAGGTCCGGCCAGGCGTCGGGCGAGCAGCCGGTGAGCGCGATCCCGCCGACGAGGAGGGCGGAGAGCGCGACGAACGGGCGCCGTCCGCGGCCGAGTCGCTTCCGCGCGGGAGCCGCCGTGATGACGCCCTTCTCCGCCTCCTCCACCGAGAGGTCGATGGGTTGCGTCGCAGTGGTCGGCAGACCCTTGCGACGCGGGCCCCGGGACCGCCGGACGTGACGCAGAGCGAGGATGTACAGGACGAGGCCCACGACGGCCATCAGGATGCCGCCGGCCAGCAGCGGTCCCGCCCACGGCGTGGTCGCGCCGGTCGGCCAGGTGACGCTCAGATCGGACGGAGCCGCCGCGGTGCCGTCCGAGGCGACCAGGACGCTCATGTCCGCGGGGAGGCGGAGTGTGGTGGCGAGAGACCCGTCCTGCTCGAACTCGTCCAGCCAGAGGTCCGACCCAGCGGGCGCCGCGGTCGGCGCATCGCCCTCGACGGGGGCCGACGCGGCGACGGTCTCGGAGACGGGCAGGTCCTCGGCGCCGAGGGTCACGTGGACGTACTCGGTGGGAGCCAGCCACGCCGCGATGTCCTGCGTCCGACCGTAGGCGGCGAAGACCGGGCCGTCACCGGCGATGCGGAGGGTCTGCGCGCCCGGGCGGCTGGCGAGGACCGCACCGTCGATGAGGACGTAGGGGGCGTCGGCATCCGTCGTGAGGGTCGCCGTCTCGGTCGCCGGTGCCTCGAGGATCGTGCGCTGGGCCACTCCGGCGCCGATCATCAGCGTGGCAAGGACGAAGGCGATGATCGCCCACACGAATCTCACGAACTGCCGCCCTCCTCCAGCCGGCATCCGGGGTGCACGGCCGATCATTCGACATTCCAGCCTAGCGAACGGTGCTGGCAAACGCGTGGGAGGGCGTCGCTCCCGCGTCGGGGCGCATCGGCGAACTAGGGTGAGGGAAGACCTGGGAGAGGGCACCGTGAAGATCCAGCATCCGTTCCGCACCGCGCTGATCGCCACCCTCGGCGTGGGCGTCGGCGTCCTCATCCTCACCGGGGTGCAGACCCTGTCAACCGTCCTGCTCTACATCGGGACGGCCCTCTTCCTCGCCCTGGGACTCGACCCCGTCGTGTCGTTCTTCGAACGCCGCGGACTCCCCCGCTGGGGCGCGCTGCTGGCGACCTTCGCGGGCCTCCTCGCCATCGCGACGGCGCTCGTGCTCATCGTGGTCCCGGTCCTCGTCGACCAGATCGCCAAGCTCGTCCAGCAGATCCAGACACTGGTGGAGAGCGCGGTCGATCAGGAGTGGAACCCGGTCACGGTCGCGCGGGACTGGCTCGCGCACACGTTCCCCCTGCTGCAGGTCGACATGGTGTTGGGCTACGTCAACGATTGGTGGAACGGGCTCGACTTCGCCGACATCGGAGCGGCCCTCGGCACCGGCCTGCTCTCCTTCGGTGCGGGGATCGTCGCGACGACGACGGGGACCATCATCGTCCTCATCCTGACGATCTACTTCACCGCCTCGATGCGCTCCCTCAAGCGCTCCGTCTACCAACTGGCACCGGCGTCGAAGCGCGAGCGCTTCGTCGGCCTCTCCGAGCAGATCACGGCATCCGTCGGCTACTACGTCATGGGGCAGGTCGTCCTCGGCGCGATCAACGGCATCCTGAGCGCCATCTTCCTCACCATCATCAAGGCGCCGTTCCCCGCAGTCCTGGCCGTGATCGCCTTCTTCTTCTCGTTGATCCCGCTGGTGGGGACCCTGACCGGATCCGCCATCATCGTGCTCGCCTGCCTGGGGCTCGCGTCGCCGTTGACCGCGCTGGTCGCCCTCGTCTGGTATCTCGTCTACATGCAGGTCGAGGCGTACTTCCTCTCCCCCAGGATCATGAGTCGGGCCGTCTCGGTACCCGGTGCCGTCGTCGTGATCGCCGCCCTCGCGGGTGGATCGCTCCTCGGCCTGCTGGGTGCGCTCATCGCCATCCCCGTGGCAGCGAGCGTTCTGATCATCTACCGCCAGGTGCTGATCCCCCGCCAGAACGAACTCTGATCAGGCGATCCGCCAGCACGCCGTGTGCCAGTGCCGCCTCGCGGCCAGGTCCGCGGCATCCCCGAGCACACCGTCGGCACGCCAGACGACGACGTGCGCCGTCCCGGCCGCCACGGTCCGTCCGCATCCCGGGCACACGTAGTCCTTCTGCGCCTGGACGGCGGACACCGGCTGCACCGTCCACTCGACACCGCGGCGCTGCTCCGTGCGCTTCCAGCCCGCAAGGAGACGGTCGAACGACGCGTCCGGACCGCTGGGCTTGCGCCGATTCGACCGGGGCACGGCTCAGTACCAGCCCGAGCGCTGCGACTTCCCCCAGGCGCCGCACGGGGTGCCGTAGCGACCCTGGATGTATTTCAGGCCCCACGTGATCTGGGTCGCAGGGTTCGTCTCCCAGTCGGATCCGACCGAGGACATCTTGCGGCCCGGCAGGGCCTGCGGGATGCCGTAGGCACCGCTCGAGGCGTTGTAGGCGTTCACCCGCCAGCCGGATTCCTTCTTCCAGAGCGCGACGAGGCAGGCGAACTCCGAGTCCCCCCAGCCGCGAGCGGTCACCATGTCGTACGCGATGGCCTGCGCACTGCCGGGATTCGGCGAGACGAACGGCGGCTGCCAAGAGGAGGACGACCGCTTCGACGAGGACGACCCGGTCGGGAGCGGCGGAGGCGGCGTCGGGGTGGGCTTCACGTAGACGGTGTACTCACTCGCCCGCTCGAGCTCCACGACGGGGGCGTCGCCGGCCTGATACCGCTGCGCGTCCTCGACCGCCGACGCGTAGAGCGAGAGCGGGTCGAGTTGCGCCGCTTCGGCCGGATCGGGGAACGAGACCAGCGGGACGAGCGTCGCGGCCACGAATCCGGCGGTCGCGACCACCGAGAAGACAGCCAGCACGCTGCGCCGCCGAGACCAGCGCGACGGCGGAGCCGCGCGCCCGGACCGCCGGACGGTCTGCGTCGCGACGCCGGCGCGCGATGGGAGGATCTCGTTGCCGGAAGTCACAGTCTCCCGATCATATCGGCGACGCACGGCACCCGCCACGCATCAACCGACGGACTGCATGACGTCGACGACGGCGTCGAGGACGGCGTCGACCTGCGCCTCGTCGTAACCGCGGAGCTGCATGCGGAAGGCGACCGAACGGACCTGTTCGATCGTCAGCCCCTCCCCGGATTCGAGGTAGCGCGCGATCCGACCCGCGACGAGATCCACCTCGTCGACCCGGTACCCGAAACGGAGCGGGGAAACCCGACGGAAGCGGTGTCGCGGCTTCCGAGAGAGGCGGTCGAGGATCTCCTGCGCCAGCGCACGGGACGCCCCCACCCAGGCGCGGGCGCCCCGCTGATTCATCGCCGTCACGCGCTCCCGCTGCGCGAAGGCATCCTCGATGCGGGCGAGGGCCGCGTCGACCGCGTCGATCGCATACCCCTCGCTCACCAGCGGGAACGCGGCGGCGCGGACGTCGGCGGAGGTGAGGTCGGTGTCGTCGGCCTCGAAAGCGGCGCGCGCGGAGGCGAGGAACTCGTCGACCGCGCGGGGGGCGTAGCCCTTGCGACGCCCCGAGGTCTTCGGGAAGGCGGCGGGAGAGGTGAGCTCGGTCATGACAGTCCGCTCAGGGGGCTCAGGAGGATGTACAGGGCGAGACCCGGCACGAGCGACGGCAGGATCGAGTCGAGGCGATCGAGCACTCCGCCGTGACCGGGCAGGAAGGAGCTCATGTCCTTGATGCCGAGGTCCCGCTTGATGAGTGATTCGCCGAGATCGCCGATCGTCGCCGACACGAGGATCGCGACCCCGAGGACCGCACCCGCCCACAGCGGCAGCTGCAGCATCAGCACGGCGAGCAGTCCGCCGGCGACCAGACTCGCGACGACGGCACCCGCGAAGCCCTCCCACGTCTTGTTGGGGCTGATCCGCGGGGCCATGGGATGCCGCCCGAAAGCGACCCCGCTCGCATAGGCCCCCGTGTCGACCGAGACCGCGATGACGAGGACGGCCAGCAACCACAGCTCACCGTGCTCCTGGCGCAGGATCACGAGCGCCAGGCTGCCGTGGAAGACGACGTACAGCTGGACGAGGGCGCCCGCGAGGACGTCGGTGACGACGTCACCGTAGCGACGACCGTCGCCGGCGGCCATCTGCGCGATGAGGCGCCACACGATCACGAGGACGACGGCGGCGAACAGGACGAACCACTGCGTGAGGTAGCCGACGAAGGCGGCCCCCAGCACCAGCGCGCCGGCGGTCAGCTGCGCGGGGACGTCGATCCGCCGGCCCGATGCTTGCAAGGCCCGCGAGAACTCGAACGCCCCGAGGAGGCACAGCGGCACCGCGAACGCGATGAACGCCCACTTCCAGAAGAGGAGCGATCCCAGCACGATCGCGCCGATGCCGAGGCCGATGAGGGTCGCCATGATCAGGTTGCGACCCGATCGCGCGTTGATGCGCTCGTTGGCCTCTTCGAACTCGACCCGGGCGCGCTCGATCTGACTCTCGAACTCGCTGCGCGCCGCGCGGACGTGCGACTGGAACGAGGACGGGTCGCCCGTCGCCCGACCGGCCCGCTTCAGCTCGGATCTGCTCGGCGGCGTCTCCGGTCCGACCGCGCTCCCCGGTGCGTCTTCGGACATGGCGCTCTCAGACCTCGAGGAGTTCTGCCTCTTTGCGCTTCAACGCCTCGTCGATGAGCTCGACGTGCGTCTTGGTCACCGCGTCGAGCTCCTTCTCGGCCCGAGCGAGGTCGTCGTCGCTCACCTCGCCCTTCAGGGCGTCGAGCTCGTCCTTGGACTTGCGGCGGATGCCGCGCACGTGGACCTTCGCGTCCTCCGCCTTGCTCTTGACGAGCTTGACGTACTCCTTGCGGCGGTCCGCGGTGAGCTCGGGCATCGTCACGCGCACGATGTTGCCGTCGTTCGTCGGGTTCGCCCCGAGGTTCGGCATGTCGCGGATCGCCTGTTCGATCGCCTTCAGCGCGGACTTGTCGTACGGCGTGATCACGAGGGTGCGCGCCTCGGGGGCGTTGAGCGACGCGAGCTGCGCGAGCGGCGTCGGCGTGCCGTAGTACTCGACCTGGACCTTCTGGAAGAGCTGGGGGTTCGCCCGTCCGGTGCGGACGGTCGCGAAGTCCTCCTTGGCGGCCTCCACGGCGCGGTCCATGCGGGTCTTCGTGTCGGCCAGGATGTCGGCGATCACGGTCTCTCCATTCGTCGGTACGTCCGGTTAAGTCTAGTCGGCAGCGTCCCCCGCCTCAGACGCTGACGAGCGTGCCGATCGATTCGCCGAGGAGGGCGCGGGTCACGTTGCCGCCGGGCTCCATGCCGAACACGCGCATGTCCATGCCGTTGTCCATGCAGAGGCTGAACGCGGTCGAGTCGACGACCTTCAGCCCGCGCTGCAGTGCGTCACGGTAGGTGATCGTGTCGAGCTTCTCGGCCGAGGCATCCGTCCTCGGGTCGGCCGTATAGACGCCGTCCACGCCGTTCTTCGCCACGAGCACCTCGACGGCGCCTATCTCGAGCGCACGCTGCGCCGCGACGGTGTCGGTGGAGAAGTACGGTAGGCCGGCACCGGCGCCGAAGATGACGACGCGTCCCTTCTCGAGGTGACGCTCCGCCCGCCGCGGGATGTAGGGCTCCGCGACCTGGGTCATCGAGATGGCGGACTGGACGCGGGTCGCCGCACCCGCCTGCTCGAGGAAGTCCTGCAGGGCGAGCGCGTTCATGACGGTGCCGAGCATGCCCATGTAGTCGGCGCGCCCGCGGTCCATCCCGCGCTGGCTGAGTTCGGCGCCGCGGAAGAAGTTGCCGCCGCCGACGACGACGGCGACCTCGACCCGGTCGACCGCTGCGGCGATCTCCTGTGCGATCTGGCTGACGACATCGGGGTTGACCCCCAGCTGTCCTGCGCCGAACGCTTCGCCGGACAGTTTCAGAAGGACGCGACGGCGTCCGGTGTTCTCGTCGATCACGCGGGGATCCTCTCGTCTAGGGGGAGACTATCGAACGGCATGGAAAAGGGGTTCGCATCATCCGATGCGAACCCCTTTCTCATGTGCTTACGCGCCGACCTTGAAGCGGGCGAAGCCGGTGACCGTGATCCCGGCGTCGGCCGCGACCTTCGCGACGGACAGCTTGTTGTCCTTGGCGTAGTCCTGGTCGAGCAGGGCGACCTGCTTGAAGAACGCGTTGACGCGGCCCTCGACGATCTTCGGGAGCGCAGCCTCGGGCTTGCCCTCGTTGCGGGAGATCTCGGTGACGATCTCGCGCTCCTTCTCGACATCCGCCTCGGGCACCTCGTCGCGCGACAGGTACGTCGGGTTCGCGAACGAGATGTGCTGCGCGATCGAGCGAGCGGTCTCGGCGTCGTCACCAGAGTAGGCGACGACGACGCCGACCTGCGGGGGCAGGTCCTTGCTGGTCTTGTGCAGGTACACCTGGAAGGCGTCCCCGGACAGCGTGCGCACGCGGCGCAGCTCGACCTTCTCGCCGATGATGGCGGCCTCGTCCGAGATGAGGTCGGCGACGGTCTTGCCGCCGGCGTCGGCCGCGAGGGCCTCCTCGGCGGAGTCGGCACCGGCCGCGGCAGCGGCGTCGAGGACCTTCTCCGACAGCGCGATGAAGCGCTCGTTCTTCGCGACGAAGTCGGTCTCGGTGTTCAGCTCGATGAGCGTGACCTTGCCGTCCTGCTCCTTCGCGGCGACGAGTCCCTCGCTCGTGGAGCGGTCGGCACGCTTCGCGTTGCCCTTCGCGCCCTTGAGACGCAGGATCTCGACAGCCTTCTCGAGGTCGCCGTCGGCCTCCTCGAGCGCCTTCTTCGTGTCGACCATTCCCGTGCCGAGCTGCTCGCGCAGCGCCTTGATGTCGGCGATGGTGAAGTTTGCCATGGGTGGCGGCTCCTCAGTAGTTGGGTGGGTGTTTCCAGGCGCCTGCGCCCCGCGGATGGCGGGGCACAGGCGGGATGATCACTCGGCGGACTTCGCCTCGGCGGTCTCGTCGGCGGCGGGAGCCTCAGCGGCCTCCTCCGCGGCGGGGGCCTCGTCAGCGGGCGCCTCGGCGGCGGGGGCCTCGGTCTGCTCGGCCGGAGCGGACTCGAGCAGCTCGCGCTCCCAGTCGGCCAGCGGCTCGGCCTCGGCCGACTCGTCGGTCGGGTTGTGGCGCTGGATGAGACCCTCGGCAGCGGCGTCGGCGATGATGCGCGTCAGCAGGCTGACCGAGCGGATCGCGTCGTCGTTGCCCGGGATCGGGAACTGGAACTCGTCGGGGTCGGCGTTCGTGTCGAGGATGCCGATCACGGGGATGCCGAGCTTCTTGGCCTCGTCGATGGCGAGGTGCTCGCGCTTGGCGTCGACGACCCAGATCGCCGACGGGGTCTTCTGCAGGTTGCGGATACCCCCGAGCGACTTGTGGAGCTTGTCGAGCTCGCGCTTCTTGAGGAGGAGCTCCTTCTTCGTGAAGCCGCTCTCGGCCGGGTTCTCGAAGTCGAGCTCCTCGAGCTCCTTCATGCGCGCGAGGCGCTTGGAGACCGTCGAGAAGTTGGTGAGGAGGCCACCGAGCCACCGCTGGTTGACGAAGGGCTGTCCGACACGCGTGGCCTGCTCGGCGATGATCTCCTGCGCCTGCTTCTTGGTGCCGACGAAGAGGATCGTGCCGCCGTGGGCGACCGTCTCGCGCACGTACTCGTACGCCTTGTCGATGTACCCGAGCGACTGCTGCAGGTCGATGATGTGGATGCCGCTGCGCTCCGTGAGGATGAAGCGCTTGACCTTCGGGTTCCACCGACGGGTCTGGTGTCCGAAGTGAACGCCGCTGTCGAGCAGCTGGCGGATGGTGACGACGGCCATGGCCGTTCTCCTGTTCGTTGTGGTTGATCGCGCCGGACGATGGTCGCGGCGAGCCTGGTGCCCGGCACGCACCCGCTCCCGGAGGAGACCGTTGGGTGGGATGCCGCGATGTCGATCGACGGTGTCGGATCGAGCCGCTGTGGGCACGCGTAGTCACCCCGACGGACGGGGTGCCCCACCAGCATAGCAAGAACGAGACCTCCTCCCCCGCCGCCGCCCGCCACGATCCATCCCCCGTCGCCGAGCGGGACGCCCGTGCCGGCCACGTCGCGGAGCACCATCGGCTCATGCCCTCGATCCGCCGCGTGACCCTGGCTCTGGTGGCTGCCGCCACCCTCGTCCTGCTGACACCTCTGCGCGTCGACGCGGCCCCCGACGGCGCGCCGGCCTGGCGACTGCCGGCGGAGGGTGCCAACGTGGTCGCCCCGTTCGAAGCCCCCGCCCACGACTACGGCGCGGGCCACCGGGGAATCGACATCGGACCCGTGGCGGGTCCCGTCGTCGCACCGGCGGCGGGGGTGGTCGCCTTCGCGGGAACGGTCGTCGACCGCGGTGTCGTCACGATCGACCACGGGGGCGGGTGGGTCACGAGCGTCGAGCCGATCGCGCCCTCCGTCGCCGTGGGCGACGTGGTGGCGGCCGGGGATCCGATCGGCACCGTGTCCACGGGAGGTCACGCGCCCGCAGGGACGCTCCACGTCGGCGTCCGGCTGGACGGGGAGTACGTCAACCCGCTCCTGCTGCTCGGGCGGGTGCCGAGAGCGATCCTGCTGCCGTGTTGCTGACCTGGAGGTCCGGGTGTCTCAGGCCCGGGGGTGGGCCAGTCGATACGCGGCTGTGAGCCGTTCGGTCGAGACGTGCGTGTAGATCTGCGTCGTGCCGAGACTCGCGTGTCCGAGCATCTCCTGGACGGCCCGGAGGTCCGCGCCCCCGTCGAGCAGGTGCGTCGCCGCCGAGTGCCGCAGGGCGTGGGGACCGACGGCATCCGCGCCGATCACGGGGCCGAGCGTGCGACGGACGACCTCGTAGGCCGTGCGGACACCGAGACGGCCGCCGCGGGCTCCGAGGAACAACGCGGTGGTCCCGGGGTCGGTCAGAAGAGCGGGTCGCCCGCGGACCAACCACGCATCGACGGCTCGGGCGGCTGGAGCGCCGTAGGGGACCACTCGCTCCTTTCCGCCTTTGCCGAGGACGCGGACGGTCGCCGCTGCGCGGTCGAGCGACCCGAGGTCGAGCCCGCAGGCCTCCGACACGCGGAGGGCTGCGCCGTAGAGGAGCTCCAGCAGTGCCGTATCCCGCAGCGCGACGGGGTCTCCTGTCCCGTCGGCGCCGACGCGCTGCGCTTCCAGCACGGTGTCGAGCTCCGCCGCGGCGGCGACGGTCGGTAGCGTGCGACCGCGCTTGGGCGTCACGAGGCGGAGCGTCGGGTCGTCTTCCCGCATCCGCTCGGCGGACAGCCAACCGAAGAACCCGCGCAGCGAGGCGGTGCGCCGCGCGAGGCTCGCGCGGGAGATGCCGCGCTGCGTGGCGGACCAGAGCCACTCGCGCAGGTCCTCGACGTCGAGGTCGGCGACCGCCGGGTCGTCCGCGAAGGCCGCGAGGTCGGCGAGGTCGGCCCGGTAGGCGCGGACCGTGGCCGGCGACAGCCGCCGCACCCTGGCCAGATGCTCCGTGTAAAGCTCGACCGCCTCCGACATCCGCATCCTCCCAGGATGCCTCGCCCTTCGCCCTTCCGGCGCGAGGCGTGCGGGGAAGCCCCTGCCCGACGGATGGTCACCGCGGCGCCGGGGCGCGGCGCCACCCCTCCGGTCCGCGCTGCGCGCGGCCGTCGAGCTCGAGCAGCGCCAGCAGGCCCCTGGCCTCGCCGGGGGAGAATCCGGCGCGACGGGCGACGTCGTCCGGGGTCCGCGGGCTGCGCGCGCTCAGGGCGTCCAGGATCCTCGTCGCATCATCGACCCGTTCGGCGGACGCGTCGACCCGGGGGCTGTTGAGTCCGAGGAGCTCGCGGGCCTCGTCGGCGGAGGTCACGCACCGCGCGTCGTACTCGCGGAGCAGTCGATGGCACCCCGCCGATGCGGCGCTCGTCACAGGTCCCGGGACGGCGCCCAGGGGTCTCCCGAGCGCGGCGGCATGCCCCGCGGTGTTGAGCGAGCCGCTGCGCCACCCCGCTTCGATGACGACCGTCGCTCCCGACAACGCCGCGATCAGCCTGTTCCGCTGGAGGAAGCGCCATTTCGTCGGCGCGGTCCCACAGGGCACCTCGGCGACCACGACACCCGGACCCGCCGCGATCCGCGCGAGGAGGTCCGCATGGCCCGACGGATAGGCGCGGTCGACACCGCCGGCGAGGACGGCCACCGTCACACCGCCGGCGGCGAGCGAAGCACGGTGGGCCATGCCGTCGATCCCGTAGGCCCCGCCGGAGACGACGCGGACGCCCGCGCGCACCAGATGCGTGGCGAACTCCCCCGTCATGTGCTCCCCGTACCCGGTGGCGGCCCGCGCACCGACGAGGGCCAGAGCCGGACGCGCACCGCCCAACGCGGTGGTGTCACCGCGTGCCCACAGGGCGCGCGGAGCGTGGACGCCGAGATCGTCGACCTCCCGTGGCCACCCGTGACCGCCGGGGACCAGGAGCTGGGCGCCCACCCGGCGTGCGCGATCGAACGCATCCTCGACGGAGTCCCGCCGCGCATGCCACCGCCGTCTTCCCGCCTCGAGCTCCGCCGAGGTCGGCCCGCCGCTCCCCCACGCGACGTGGAGCGCAGCGACCGCGCCGAGTTCCGCGATGAGGGATCCCGCGACGCCGTCACCGGGTTCCGTCAGGCACGACCAGACGGCGCAGGCGTGATGGTGGGCGACGGCATCCTCGTCCGCGAGGACGTCTTCCGGCACGAGACCGGCCAATCGCTCGCGCTGCCGAGCGAGGCTCACGGTCAGCACGACGATGCCCCGCGCTTCAGGAACAGGGCTCCGCCGATGTCGGCCGCGTCCGGGCGCTCTCTGCCGGCGAGGTCCGCCAGGGTCCACGCGACGCGCAGCACGCGGTCGTACCCGCGCAGCGTCAGCGATCCCCGGTGCAGGGCGTCGTCGAGCGGCCTGGTGGACTCGGGCGCGGGGCGCAGAGGTCCAGATCTCAGCCACGTGCCGTCGACCTCGCCGTTGGTCGTCCACGGTGTGCCGGCGAGCCGTCGTCGTGCGCGGTCGCGTGCCGCCCGGACGCGCTCGCGGGCGGCGGCGCTCGTGACACCGGCGCCCACCGTCTGCGTCGCCGACACCCGCTGGAGACCGAGCTCGATGTCGATGCGGTCGATCAACGGACCGGAGAGCCTGCCGAGGTAGCGGCGGATGGCCAGCGACGGGCACGAGCAGACGCCTCCGGGGATCCCGTAGTTGCCGCACGGGCAGGGGTTCGTCGCGACCACCAGCTGGAAGCGGGCCGGGAGCACGGCGCGGAATCCGACCCGGTGTATCTCGATGCGACCGGACTCGAGCGGTTGCCGGAGGGCGTCGAGCGCGTGGCCGCTGAACTCCCCGGCCTCGTCGAGGAAGAGCACTCCGCCGCTCGCCCTCGCGATCGCCCCCGGCTGGAGGATGCGGCTGCCGCCCCCGACGAGCG
The DNA here is from genome assembly GCF_024124465.1 of Microbacterium sp. CnD16-F. Taxonomy (NCBI): domain Bacteria; kingdom Bacillati; phylum Actinomycetota; class Actinomycetes; order Micrococcales; family Microbacteriaceae; genus Microbacterium; species Microbacterium sp. CnD16-F. The sequence continues at coordinate 1,788 of NZ_JAMXSA010000006.1, read as the reverse complement.
CGACGGCGGATGCGGTGTGGTGCGGCGCCTCGAAGGGCGGTCGCCGTCGGAGGGTGGTGACGGGCAGACCTGCGAGCGATCGGATCGATGCGACCTGCAACGCCGTCTCGTCATCCAGGTCCGGGAGGAGCCCGGGCAGCCTGCGGGCGAGCATCGTCTTGCCCGCCCCGGGCGGACCGCTCATGAGGACGTGGTGTCCGCCCGCAGCGGCGACGATGAGCGCCTCGACCGCATCGCTCTGCCCGATGACGTCCGCGAGATCGGGGACCGACTCCTCCTCCGCCGGCGCGCTCTCGGGGGCCGGCACGGGTTCGGCGACGACATCGGGGACGTCGAGGCCGTGAGCGCGGGCGACATCACGCAGGCTGACCGCGCCGCGGACCTCGATCCCGTCGACCAACTCCGCCTCGGAGAGGTTCGCGTGCGGCACGATGACGCGACGGAACCCTGCGCGAGCGGCCGCCAGGACCGCGGGCAGCACGCCGGAGACCGGGCGCAGACGACCGTCGAGCCCGAGCTCCCCCAGGTGGACGGTCTCGGCCAGCGACTGCCGGTCGAGAGGCGCCTCCGTCGCCACCGCGGCGATCGCGACGGCGACGTCCAGCGCGGATCCGCGCTTCGGGAGGTTCGCCGGCGACAGATTGACCGTCACGTGTCGCCGCGGCAGCGGGAGGTCGCTGTTCGCGCACGCGTTGTGCACGCGCTGCTGCGCCTCCCCGATCGCCTTGTCTGCCAATCCGATGATGGAGAAGCCCGGCACCTGGTTCGACAGATCGGCCTCCACCTCGACGATGTCGCCGACCAGCCCGGTGAGGACGACCGACCACGTGCGCCCCAGGCTCATCGCAGGTCCTCGAGGTGCTCCACCACGGCCGACTCCGGGTCGGGTCCCGTGATGCCGATGACATCGAGTCGCAGTCGGCGTCCCCGGGCCGCCTCGGGGTGTGCCACGATCCACGCAGCGGCAAGCCGCCACAGGCGATCCCGCTTGCGGGCGTCGACGGCGGCGAACGGATGCCCGAACCACTCCCCTCGGCGGGTCTTCACCTCGACGACCACGAGATCGGCCCCGTGCGCCGCGACGATGTCGATCTCCCCGCCGTGGGTACGCCAGTTCCGGTCGAGGATCCGATACCCGCCGGCACGCAGATGCCGCTCGGCGCGCTCCTCACCGGCCCGTCCGAGGTCGTCTTTCGCTGCCATGCGACCAGCGTGGCCCGCGCGTCCCGGCGAACGGCGTCGTCGACCCGCCCCGGTGGACGAACGCGGAGGGACGACTCCTGGGGAGGAGGCTCAGCCGTCGAGCGAGAGCTCCTCCGGCAGCTGGAAGTCGCGCCGCTGGAGTTCCTCGACGTTCACGTCCTTGAAGGTGAGCACCCGCACGGACTTCACGAACCGGTCGGCGCGGTAGATGTCCCACACCCACACGTCGTTCATCGAGATCTCGAAGTAGAAGTCGTGCTCGGTGTCGCGGCGGACGACGTTGACCTCGTTGGCGAGGTAGAACCGGCGCTCGGTCTCGATCACGTACTGGAACTGACCGACGACGTCGCGGTACTCCTTGTACAGGGCCAGCTCGAGTTCGCGGTCGTAGTCCTCGAAGACTTCGTCATCCATGGTGACTCCATCCTAGGCGGGCGGCGAACGGCCCCGGACCTAGATGTACTGACCGGAGACGTTGGTCAATCGTGAGAAGGGCGGCTGGTTCCCGCAGGCCGTGTGGGGCCGGTGATGGTTGTAGTAGTGCAGCCATCCGTCGAGTTCGCCGCGGCGCTCCGTCTCGGAGGT
>NZ_JAMXSA010000069.1:0-12465 GCF_024124465.1 Microbacterium sp. CnD16-F | reverse complement strand
CTCGCCGCCGCCGGTGCCCGGGTGACGGTCGCGGACGTCGACGCCGACGGCGCGCAGCGGGTCGCTGCCGCCGTCGGCGGCGAGGCGTGGGCCGTGGACCTGAGCGACACGACGGCCCTCGCCGACCTGCGGCTGGACGTCGACATCCTGGTGAACAACGCCGGCATCCAGCACGTCCGCCCCATCGAGGAGTTCGAGCCCGAGCGGTTCTCGTTCATGATGCGCCTCATGCTCGAGGCGCCGTTCCTGCTCATCCGCGCCGCGCTGCCCGCCATGTACGAGCGCGGGTTCGGCCGCATCCTGAACATGTCGAGCGTGCACGGACTCGTGGCATCCCCTTACAAGTCGGCCTACGTCGCCGCGAAGCACGGTCTCGAGGGACTGTCGAAGGCGACCGCCCTCGAGGGCGGTGCGCACGGGGTGACGAGCAACTGCATCAACCCCGGGTACGTGCGCTCGCCGTTGGTCGAGAAGCAGATCGCCGACCAGGCGAAGCTGCACGGCATCGGCGAGGACGAGGTGCTGTCGCAGGTGCTGCTCGCCGAGGCCGCGGTCAAGCGCCTCGTCGAACCCGAGGAGGTCGCCGCCCTCGCGGTGTGGCTGGCGGGACCGGATGCCGGCATGGTCAGCGGCGCGAGCTACACGATGGACGGCGGCTGGTCCGCCCGCTGACCCCCCGGCCTTCCCCTGTCACAACACGCCGCGCGGCGCTGCCGTTTGTGACAGGGGAAGGGGGGATGGCGCGGCGCGGCGCGCCGGGTCAGCGGAAGATCGCGTCGAGCAGGCCGCTCTGCATCGCGAAGACGCCGAGGACGAAGAGGCCGCCGATGATGATGGCGGGCCACGAGACGCCGCCCTTCAGGCGTCGGCCCTGCGCGGCGACCCCCGGCGGCGGGCGCAGCGTGCCGAGCGGCGGGGCGAACGGCAGCGAGTCGGCCGTCGCGCCCGGCACGGCCGCGGTCTGCGTGAGCCGGTCGTCGCGCCAGCGCTCCCACTGGGCGAGCTTGTCGAGCAGGGCGCCGACCGCGGAGAACAGCCACGCCCACGTGTTCGGGTCGAGGGTCGACAGGTCGCGCTTCGCGTAGAGGAACAGCCAGTCGTCCACGATCTCGACGTCGAGCTGCGCGGCGTGGTCGATGAAGCGCGCCATGATGTCGGGCGTGAAGAGGTAGAGCGCGTCCTGCTCGTACCCCTGCGGGCAGTAGAGCGCGAAGTGCTCGTCGAAGTCGCCTTCGAGGCTGAGCCGCTGGTCCTTGTCGAACGCCTGCGGCAGGTTCGAGCCGAAGAGTCCGTTGTTGCCCGTCGCGTCGAGCACGATGTGCGGCAGCGGCGTCGCCAGCCGGATCGCGACGTACCCCCAGCGGTGGGTCGTCTGGTTCTTGCCCGACCCGGTCGTGTAGCGGTAGTTCGCGAACTCCACGAACCGCGGACGCTCGCCGCGCAGGATGTCGCTCGACTTCCGCGAGTGACCGTGCGAGAAGATCATGCCCGGCAGCGGCGGAGCGGATGCCTGGGCGTACCAGGTCAGCCCGTTCGCCCGCGCGAAGCGGTCGAGGCGGTAGATCCGCTCGTGCGATCCCTTGAACCCGCGGATGATGAGCGAGACGACGCCGATCGCGAAGACCGCGACGACCACGACGAACCCGATCGCGAGCGGGTTGTCGTTCGACCCGCGGAGGAACGCGCCGAACACCGCGATGAACACATTGACCATGAAGAAGCCGACGAAGAGGAACACCGCGGCGACGATGACGATGGCCCACACACCGCCGCCCGAGGGCAGCCGTCCGGCGGCCCGCAGCTCCTTCCGATGCGCAGCGACGGCCGCACGGTCGACCGGCTGGGTGAGCGGGGTCGGGTCGAAGGTCGATGTGCTCATCGGTTCACCTCGTCGGAGTCTGACGTCAGGGCGGCGCCCTCGGCGATCTCGAGTGCTTCGAGCCCGGATGCCGCGAGCAGGGCGGCGATCAGTTCGCGGGAGCCGGCGATCACCGTCGAGTCGTAATCGACCTCGGAGACGAGCACCCACGCACGATCCGCCGGCCAGACCAAGCTCGGGCTGAGCGCCGACGGCTCGAAGCCGTGCTCCTCTGCCGGCCGGTCGCGCCAGGGCACGTCGAGGAACCAGTCCGGACGGGCGAGCTCGCTGACGCCGCCGCGGAAGAGGACGTGTCCCCGGCCCGGGAGCTCGAGCCGAGGACTCTCGGAGACCTCGCGCGAGAGGATGCCCTCCTGCCAGCTCTCCTTGCGGAACACGTTGTTCCACGCGTCCTTCACGCTCGTGCCGAGCATCTGATTGTGGTGAGCGAGGACGGGGTCGGCCGGATCGCCCATCTGGAAGAACGCGCGTGACGGGCCGGCGCCCATGTGTCCGAGCAGCGCTTCGTGACCCTCCCAGAGCGCGACGATCCCGTCGTCCGGCGTGGTCGTGTGCTGCGCGAGGATCGACGCGAGCGCTGCGAGCAGATCGGAGGCCAGCTCACCTTCTAGCGGCGGGTCGACCCAGCGCCCGTCCGAGGTCGCGATGGTGTTGCCGGTGTTCGTCGCCCGGGTGAGCGCCGCCCACTGCGCCAGCGGATGGAACACCGTGCCGAAGATTCCCGCGGCCTCGCCCCACGTCAGCCGGCGATCCACCATGCGGTCCATCAGTCGAGCCGTCTCGTCCGGGTCGGACGCGTTCCACTCCTCGATAGTGGGCAGCCGCTCACCCGGGAGCTCGGTGACGGATGCGGGGTGGAACACCCGCGCGTACGCCTCGAACCCGCGCGGCACGACGTCGTGCATCGTCCAGGTCCACGGGTCGTCGATGCGCTCGCGCAGCCAGTCGCCGGCCGAGACGTCCGCGGTCCACTCCATGACGGCCACGGTACCGGCCGGCCGCTCCCGGGAGCGGGACGGATGCGGCGGGGCACCGGCATCCGTCCCGTTCGTCGTCAGGCGACCCGGCTCACGCGGTGCGCACGTCGACGACCCAGGTCACGCCGAAGCGGTCGGTGAGCATGCCGAACCCCGCGCTCCATGCCGACGCGGCGAGCGGTTCGATGACGGTCGCGCCCTCGGCGAGGGCGTCCCAGCGTGCGGAGACCTCGTCGAGGGTGTCGCCCTGCAGCGAGACGAAGAAGGTGCGGTCGGTGATCGTCATCCCGTTCTCGCGGTGCGTCGTCCCCGCAACCGCCTCGGCGCCGGCGGCGGGCCCCGGGACGTCGTACGCCATGAGGCGGAATCCGTCCGCCGCGACGAGGATGCCGAAGACGACCGTGTCGGCGCCGGGTGCGTCGGCGGGCATCCCGAGGTCGGCGTAGGTGGTCAGCATCGCCTGGCCGTCGAAGACGCGGGCGTAGAACTCGAGGGCCTCGCGTGCGGTGCCGCGGAAGTTGAGGTGGGTCGTGGTGGTGAGGGTCATGATCGTCCTTTGCTGAGTGGTTGTCTGCCTGCAGCGACTCTCCTCTGTATAGAGGTCAGCTTCTGTCCGCTTCTCGACCAGGATGGGGACATGTCCTCACCCTCGCACCGGATGTTGAACCTGCTGTCGGTTTTGCAGTCTCGGCGTGACTGGGCGGGGCAGGAGCTCGCCGATCGCCTCGGGGTGACCGTGCGCACTGTGCGACGCGACGTCGACCGGCTGCGCGAACTCGGCTACGCGATCACGGCGGCGAAGGGTCCGTACGGCGGGTACCGCCTCGCGCCCGGCGAGGAGCTTCCGCCGCTCCTGTTCGACGACGAGCAGGCGGTGGCGATCGCGGTCGCGTTGCAGTCGGCATCCGGAGTCGACATCGCGGATGCCGCGGCCCGGGCTCTCGCCACGATGCGGCAGGTCCTGCCGTCGCACCTGCGCCACCGCATCGACGGCATCCGGTTCGAGGCGGACGCGGCGGGCGCGCAGGCGGCGCCGGCGGTCGTGGCGGCGGTGAGCGCCGCGGCCCGCGATCACCGCACCCTCCGCATCGACTACCGCGACGACGGCCGCTCCCGGCCGATCGAGCCGCACGCCGTCGTCGTGCGCGACGGGCGCTGGTACGTCGTCGCGTGGGAAGGGGAGGCCGCGGACTGGCGCATCCTGCGGCTCGACCGCATGCGGGTCCGGCAGGGCGGCGGCGTCCCGTTCGAGCCGCGCGAGATCCCCACGGGCGATGCGCGCACCTATCTCTCGGCGAGGTTCAAGGGTTCCGACGAGCAGGATCGCTGGCCCGTGACCGCGGACCTGATCCTGTCGACGCCCGCGCAGCGGGTCGTGCCGTTCCTCGGCGACGCGGAGCTCGAGGACCTCGGCGACGGCCGCAGTCGCGTGCGCGTCGGATCCTGGTCGTGGGCGGGAGCGCTCGCCTGGGCGCTGCGCTTCGACGTCCCGTTCGAGGTGGTGGGGCCACCGGAGCTCGCCGACGCCGCCGGGGCGCTGGGGCGTCGACTGAGCGATTCCGCGGCGGGGCCGGGCATCCGCTAGACTGTTGTGGTTGTCCGTCTGCGCTCATGCGCGGAATCATCGGACACGTGCATCAACCCTCCTGATGCCGGGAAACGCCCGGCATCCGTTCTAGTCCGAAGGAGGTGGGTTAGTGACGCACATCCACCAGTACGAACTCATGGTGATTCTCGACCCCGAGGTCGACGAGCGCCAGGTTGCTCCCAAGCTCGACGGGTTCCTGAAGGTCATCACCGCTGATGGTGGCTCGATCGACAACGTCGACGTGTGGGGCAAGCGCCGTCTCGCCTACGAGATTCAGAAGAAGACCGAGGGCATCTACGCCGTCGTCAACTTCACCGCCACGAGCGAGGCCACGCAGGAGCTCGACCGTCAGCTCAAGCTGAACGAGCAGATCATGCGCACCAAGGTCCTCCGCGCCGAGGAGGCGATCGCTCAGGTCGCCGCCGAGAAGGAGCGCGCTGAGGCCAAGGCCGCCCGCAAGGCTGCGAAGGCGTAAGGCTCATGGCCGGCGAGACCATCATCACGGTCGTGGGTAACCTCACGGCGGACCCCGAGCTGCGCTACACGCAGAACGGCCTGCCCGTCGCGAACTTCACGATCGCATCGACGCCGCGCAGCTTCGACCGTCAAGCCAACGAGTGGAAGGACGGCGAAGCGCTGTTCATGCGCGCGTCGGTCTGGCGCGAGTTCGCTGAGCACGTCGCAGGCTCGCTCACCAAGGGCATGCGGGTCGTCGCGACCGGCCGCCTGAAGCAGCGCTCCTACCAGGACCGCGAAGGCAACAACCGCACGGCGATCGAGCTGGAGGTCGACGAGATCGGCCCCTCGCTCCGCTACGCCACGGCTCAGGTCACCCGCGCCGCCTCCAACGGCGGCGGTAACGGTGGCGGCGGCTTCGGCGGCGGTCAGCAGCAGTCGCGTCCGCAGGTGCAGCAGGACGAGCCCTGGGCCACGCCCGGGTCCTCGGCTCCCGACGCCTGGAGCGCGCCCGGGACGAGCTACGGCGACGACACCCCGTTCTGATTCGAATTGCGGATGCCGCGGGTCGCGGCATCCATCTCTCTTAAGGAAGACACATGGCTGGAAAGGCAACCGGCGATCGCCGCAAGCCGCGGAAGGGCGCGAAGAACGCTGCTCCCGCGAAGGCGATCCGCGTCGGCGTCATCGACTACAAGGACGTCGCGACGCTTCGCAAGTTCATCTCGGAGCGTGGGAAGATCCGCGCCCGTCGTATCACCGGAGTCTCGGTGCAGGAGCAGCGTCTGATCGCCAAGGCGATCAAGAACGCCCGTGAAATGGCGCTCCTGCCCTACGCCGGCGCTGGCCGGTAAGGAGTACCGACATGGCAAAGCTGATTCTCACGAACGAGGTCGCCGGGCTCGGTAGCGCCGGCGACGTCATCGAGGTCAAGAACGGGTACGCCCGCAACTACCTCATCCCCCAGGGCTTCGCTGTGGCCTGGACCCGCGGTGGCGAGAAGCAGGTGGCGTCGATCCGCGCCGCTCGCGAGTCCCGCGCGATCCACGACCACGAAGAGGCCGTGGCGCTCAAGAACACGCTCGAGTCGAACACGGTCAAGCTGACCGTCAAGGCCGGCGCTGAGGGCCGCCTGTTCGGTTCGGTCAAGACCGCCGACGTGGCCGCCGCCGTCAAGGCCGCCGGTCTGGGCGACCTCGACAAGCGCAAGATCCACATCACCTCGCCGATCAAGGCCGTGGGCGAGCACGAGGCGACCGTTCGCCTCGGCGACGAGCTCACCGCCGTGATCACCCTGCAGGTGGTCGCCGCCAAGTAATCCTGGCGCGCGGTTCGGATGCCGCGGTCCCTTCCCTCACGGGTCGGGACCGCGGCATCCGTCGTTTCCGGGGCCGTGCGACGTGTTCGCGGATGCAATGGATCTCGGCCGACACGCCGGTGTTGGGGGTGGGGACCCGGCGTGTCACGCAGGATCCCTTGCATCCGCGAGGGGGTGGACGGATGCCGCGGGTGGGGGCCCGTGGCATCCGTCCTTCTGGGGGAGTCGGTCAGACGGTGCGGCGACGCAGCGTGAGCAGCGCACCCCCGGCGATCAGGGTGATCGCGGCCACGGGCAGCCACGGGGTCGCGACGCCTCCCGTCTGAGCCAGCGCCTGCGGCGTCTCGCCACCGCTGGCCCGGGGGACCATCGGGGCGAGGCTGCTGCCGGGGATCTGACCGTCCGTGCCGTCACCGGGGACCGTGGGCTCGACCGGCGTGGTCGGGTCCGTCGGGTTCACCGGCGTGGTGGGGTCGACCGGGTCCGTGGGGTCGACCGGGTCCGTGGGATCCGTGGGGTCGACCGGGTCCGTGGGATCCGTGGGGTCGACCGGGTCCGTGGGGTCCGTCGGGTCCGTGGGGTCCGTGGGGTCGGTCGGGTCCGTGGGGTCCGTGGGGTCGGTCGGATCCGTCGGGATGCCGGGGTCGGTCACCTCGCTGTCGCCGATGACCGAGACGGCGGTGTCACCGATGGTGATCGGGATGCCGATGGGCAGCACGACCTGCGTACCGCTTCCGACGCCGCCCTCACCGGAGGTGACGGGGCCCGTCGACGTGCCGGTTCCCGGCGTCCCGGTGGAGCCGCCGCCGATCACCGAGCTGTCGCCGATCACCGACACCGCGGTGTCGTCGACCGTCACCGGGATGCCGATCGGGGCGACCACCTGCGTGCCCGAGCCGACACCGTCGGTGCCGTCCGTGGACGGGCCGCCGGTCGTGCCGGATGAGGGCGCTGCGGGGGCCGCGGCATCCGTACCCTCCGTCGTGCTGTCACCGATGACCGAGACCGCGGTGTCGCCGACGGTCACGGGGATCGTGATGGGCGCGACGACCTGGGTGCCCGAGCCGATACCGTCCGAACCGCCCGTGGTGGGCGCTCCGGTCGAGCCGCCCGAGACCGGCGCGGCCGGACCCGACGTGCTCTCGCTCGTGCTGTCACCGATGACCGAGACCGCGGCGTCGTCCACGCTCACGGGGACCGTGATGGGGGCCACGACCTGCGTGCCGGAGCCGATGCCGTCGGTGCCGTCGGTCGAGGGCGCGCCGGTGGCTCCGGTGGCCGGTGCGGTGGGCGCGGCGACGTCGGTGCTGTCGCTCGTGCTGTCACCGATGACCGAGACCGCCGTGTCGCTGATGGTGACCGGCACGGTGATCGGCGCGACCACCTGCGAGCCCGAGAGGATGCCGTCCGAACCACCCGTGGTCGGCGCTGCGGTCGAACCGCTCGGCGCCGGGGCGGCCGGGGTGGCGGCATCCGTCGACTCGGTGGTGCTGTCACCGACGACCGAGACCGCGGTGTCGTCCACCGTCACGGGGACCGTGATGGGGGCGACGACCTGGGTGCCCGAGCCGACGCCGTCGGTTCCGTCGGTGGACGGGGCGTCGGCCGGCTCGGCGGGTGCGGGTGCCGGCGCGGCGGGCGCGGCATCCGTCGACTCGGTGGTGCTATCACCGATGACCGAGACCGCGGTGTCCTCCACCGTGATCGGGACGTTGACGTCGACCAGCGCCTGCGACCCCGAGGCGGCGCCGCCGGCGCCACTCGTGGACCCGGACGAGGTCTCGCGCGGCTGAGCCGGCTCGGCCTCGTCGTCGGACGAGCTGGACGAGTCGCCGATGACCGAGACGGCGGTGTCGCCGACGGTGATCGGGATGTCGACGTTCAGCAGGGCCTGGGTGCCCGAAAGCAGCCCGTCCTCGCCGGACGTCGTCGGTTCTGCGGCCTGTGCGGCCGCCGCGCCGAAGAGCGTGATGCCCCCGGCCACGAGCGTGCCCAGCAGGACACGCGACAACGTGGAGTTCATTTCATCTCTCCTCAAAAATCGACAGGGAATCGGCGCTGGAGCGCCGGCACGCAGCGCGTGCGGATGCATGCCGCGAGAAGGCGCGGCGCGATCCCCGTCAGTCGGGAGAGACGTCGGTGTCGAAGAAGGGCGCGGGAAGGCCCTGCTCGTCGGTCGGGCGACCCCGTCGTGCCCAGGCACGGTGCGCGACGGGGAACCCGAGCGGGAGCAGGGCGAACAGCCCGGCAGCCCCTCCGGAGGATGCGGAAGACAGAGAACCCGACTCGCTCAGCGGCGCCGAGGGCGCGGGCGCAGGGGGGCCTGCGAGATCGAGCGGATGCGGAGCCGCGACAGCCGCGCCGGAGTCGGCGGGAGCCTGCGCGACGGCGCGGGAGAAGAGCTGGGCGACCTGCGTCGGGGGGCCCGACGACGCCTCGACCGGAGCGGTCGCGGGCCGGTTCACAAGCGCACCGGTGGGAGCGTCGACGACCGGCATCGACACGCCCGGCTCGACGACGGGCACGGTGGGCGCGGCCGGAACAGGAAGGCCCGGCACAGGGCCCGTGGAGGGCATGTCGACGGGGAGGCTCGGAAGCCCGATGTCGGGTGTCACGGCATCCACCACGGGCGGGACGACCTCGACGATCGGCGGGATCACAGGCGAGACGGCGTCGACGACAGGGTCGGTCACCGGGCTGACCGCGTCGACGACGGGGTCGGTCACCGGGGAGACCGCGTCGACGATGGGCGGGACAACGGCCTCGACGATGGGGGCGACGACCTCGTCCGTGACGGGGGTCACCGCCTCGACGACGGGTTCGAGGACCACGTCGGTGACGGGCTTCACAGCCTCGGTGACGGGCTTGACGACTTTGTCTGTGACGGGCGCGACGACCTTGTCGGTGACCGGCTTGACGACCTTGTCCGTGACGGGCTTCGCGACCCTCTCCACGACCGGCGCGACGACCTTTTCGGCGATCGGCTTGCCCGCCTTCTCGGTCACGGGCTTCGCGACCTTCTCCGCGACGGGGGTCACCACCTTGTCGACGACAGGCTCGGTGACGTCTACGACGATCTTGGTCACCCCGCTGAGGAGTCCCTCGTCCGTGCGGTCGGACGCGCGAGCATCCGATGCGACCAGGACGGTGACGATCGCGGCCCAGATCACGGCGATTCCGAGCCCGATCGCACAGAGGAGACCGAGGCGGGTGAACGCGCGTAGCGTCGTGTGCACAGGTCACCTCCACAATGGAAACATCGGGACGCATGCCGAGAAGGCCGCGTCTGCGGGGTGCCTGGACCCCATAAAGTACGCCGTTCCTATGAGTTTGGCAAGAGGTTTCGAGTGTGCGGGAAGACCGCCGGGAAGGCCCGACTTTCTCATTTGACAAACGGGCGATTCTGCACATGGGGTGGGGATAACGCTGAACCTTCAAGCGCCACTTGAGGTCGGTTATCCATCCACAGCCTGTGGGAAGCACAAGCCCAGATCAAAGCGACATTCGGTGATGTGGAACGATGTGTTTCCGCAGGTTCTCCACAGGCACTCTGCACAGGGTGGTCGGCGTTTCCCGCACGTTCTCCACACAGTTATCCACAGGCTGGTTTGCGTGTGTCGGAGCCCCTCCCTAGCGTGTGCGAGGGCCTTCCAGCGGGCCCGGAAGAGGGGCATGGATGTCGATCGCGGATCTGTCGGACGACCGAATCGGCGGCTCTCGCGGCCCCGAGCGGACTCCGCCGCACGACATGCTCGCGGAGCAGAGCACCCTCGGCGGAATGCTGCTCTCGGGTGACGCGGTCGCCGACGTCATCGAGGCGCTCCGCGGAACCGACTTCTACGTCCCGAAGCACGAGCTGATCTTCGAGGCCGTCCTCTCCCTCTACTCGCACGGCGAGCCGACCGACGTCGTCGCGGTCACCGACGAGCTCATCAAAACAGGCGATCTGCAGCGTGCCGGCGGGGCGGACTACCTGCACTCGCTGACGTCCATCGTCCCGACGGCGGCCAACGCCGCCTACTACGCGTCGATCGTCCGCGAGCGGGCGCTGCTGCGTCGGCTCGTCGAGGCCGGCACCCGCATCGTGCAGATGGGCTACAACGGGCAGGGCGAGGCGCTCGACCTCGTCAACAACGCCCAGGCCGAGATCTACTCGGTCACCGGTGCCGAACAGTCCGAGGACTACGTCCCCCTGCAGGTGGCCGTCGACGCCGCCGTCGAGGAGATCGAGGCTGCTCGCGGTCGCGACGGTCAGATGACCGGCATCCCAACCGGGTTCGCCGGGCTCGACCAGCTCACCAACGGTCTGCACGGCGGACAGATGATCGTCGTCGCGGCGCGTCCCGCGATGGGTAAGTCGACGCTCGCGCTCGACTTCGCCCGCGCCGCCGCCATCAAGCACAACCGCCCGACCGTGTTCTTCTCGCTCGAGATGGGGCGCAGCGAGATCGCGATGCGCCTCATGAGCGCCGAGGGCTCGGTGCCGCTGCAGAGCATGCGCAAGGGCATGCTCGACAGCCGCGACTGGACGACGATCGCCTCGACCCGCGGCCGCATCAACGACGCGCCCCTCTACATCGACGACAGCCCGAACATGACGCTCGTCGAGATCCGCGCGAAGTGCCGCAAGCTCAAGCAGCGCGTCGGGCTCGAGATGGTCGTCATCGACTACCTGCAGCTCATGACGAGCGGTAAGCGCGTCGAGTCGCGTCAGCAGGAGGTCTCGGAGTTCTCGCGTGCGCTGAAGCTCCTCGCGAAGGAGCTGCAGGTCCCGGTCATCGCCCTGTCGCAGCTGAACCGTGGTCCCGAGCAGCGTGCCGACAAGAAGCCCGCGATCAGCGACCTGCGTGAGTCGGGCTCGATCGAGCAGGATGCCGACATGGTGATCCTCCTGCACCGCGAGGCCGCCTACGAGAAGGACAGCCCCCGCGCCGGCGAAGCCGACCTCATCGTCGCGAAGCACCGTAACGGCCCGACCGACACCGTCGTCGTCGCCTTCCAGGGACACTTCTCGCGCTTCACCGACATGGCCGTCGGGATGGACTGAGGTGTAGGTTTTTTTTGGAGTTGTCCATTTCGCAGTAGAAATGTCCACCATGTGTCTATCTGGACATTTCAAGTCGTTATGCGGCCGCTCACCCAACGTCGATATGTTCGTGGTGAGGGAGCGGAGGCCTATCGATGCTCGGTTACGACGCGGATGTGCTCGAACTCCGCCCTGGCGTGGGCGAGCAGGAGGTCATGCGCATCGCCCGATTGCCGTATGAGAAGCGAGGGGGATACCTCAAGACGATCGTTTCCCGTCGCGTAGCTCGCGTCCCGTTCCGGACTTGGGTCGATCAGTTGCTCGACGCCGTCGATGACGGGCGGGCGCAACTGCTGCAGAACGGCGGATACCCGTATCTGTTCTACGCCCGCGGTGCGGATATCAAAGCCAACTTCGCGGGGGCTGCGAATACGGCGATCTCGGCACTCCCCGAACAGGCCTGGTACGTGGTGGAAGCCTGGGATCAGAGTTGACCTCCAGCGGCCGTCAGCGGTCGACTTTTAAAGGTATTTCGCCAGCTCCAGAACCGCTACGAGTCGCTCGGCGGCGGTCGCTTCTCTGCCGGATTCTGTGGCGCCGGTTGGCGGTGATCAGAGCGGTGAACAGCGGCAGCCACCGCGGCAGCGATCGCTGACGATTCTTCGTGCTCCCAGTAGCGGAGGACACACCATCCCGCTTCGATCAGCAGTGAGTCTGTTTCACGATCCCGCTCGACGTTTCGTTCGAGTTTGGGTATCCAGTAATCGGTATTGCTTTTGGGAACTGTCGCATGCCGCGGACAGCCGTGCCAGAAGCAGCCGTCGATGAATACTGCAACTCGACGCCGTGGGAAAACGATGTCCGCCCTCCGCCGCCCGCCGAGCGGGGCGAAATCAACCCGGTACCGTAACCCCGCTGCGTGCAGAAGGCGGCGTACCGCCAGCTCGGGCGCCGTGTCTCGGCGTCGGTTGCCTCGCATGGACCGCCGCGTCCCATCGTTACTCGCCCACGACATTCCAGCAACGTAACCCGGTCGTCGGGCGCTGTCGAACACCAAAGCTATGGTTTCCCTTGAGCGAGCCGATCGTCCGGGAGGGTCAAGTCCCGTGGAGTGGTGTAACCGTTTCGTGATCCTTCAGGGATGTGGGGGCTAGTTTTCGTTGTGATTGCAGATGCTCGCGACGAGCTCACTCACGGTGTCGGAGTACAGCCCAGGAGTGG
>NZ_JAMXSA010000068.1:0-12475 GCF_024124465.1 Microbacterium sp. CnD16-F | reverse complement strand
GGGCTCGCCGAGGGCGGCGGCGAGGCGGCCCATCACCGTCAGCGCCGACGCGACGCTGATCTGCTGGCCGATCATCGCGCGGATGAGCATCTCGTCCGCGTCGATCGCTGCGGGCAGACGCACGCCGGGCACCCGCGCGACGAGGGGCCGCAGCTCGGGGTGCGCGGCGAGCGCCGCGTCGACGGCGGCGGGGTCGGCGTCGAGGTCGAACAGGCGACGGACGCGGGACAGGAGCGGGGCGAGGTCGCGCAACGAGGCGAGGTCGGCGCGCAGCCGCATTCGTCCCGCGGCATCCTGCCGCACCTCGAACCACGCCGGCCCGCCGTCCAGCCGGAGCGTGCGCGCGAACGAGGCCGTCTCACCCACCTCGACACCCGGGATCGCATGGGCGCGCATCCACCCGAACAGGCCGACGGAGTCGAAGGGCTCGCGGACAGGCAGGACGAGGTCGATGCGGCCGGCGGTCGTGGTCCCGCCCCGCCGCCTCGCGCGCAGCTCGGTCGGCGACAGCGCGAAGACCTCGGTCATCGTGTCGTTGAACTGACGGATGCTGCCGAAGCCCGCCGCGAACGCGACGTCGGCCATCGGCAGCTCGGTGTCGACGAGCAGGGTCCGGGCCGTGTGCGCCCGGTGGGCCCGCGCGAGGGCGAGCGGGCCCGCCCCGAGCTCGGCGGCGAGCAGACGCGTGAGGTGGCGTTCCGAGTAGCCGAGACGCCGTGCGAGCCCCGACACCCCTTCCCGGTCGATGACGCCGTCGGCGATCAGGCGCATCGCGCGACCGGCGACGTCGCCGCGGAGGTTCCACTGCGGCGAGCCCGGGGTCGCCTCGGGGAGGCAGCGTTTGCACGCGCGGAAACCGGCCTCGTGCGCGGCGGCGCTCGTCGGGTAGAAGGTGACGTTCGCGGCCTTCGGCGTGCGGGCCGGGCAGCTCGGTCGGCAGTAGATGCCGGTCGAGTGGACGGCGGTGACGAACTGTCCGTCGAACCGCGCGTCCCGTGCGTCGATCGCGCGGTACCGCTCGTCGAAGGTCATCGGCGCGATCGTCATGGCTCCAGCCTGACACGCGCCACCGACGCCGACTCGCGGAAATCGGACACGACAGCGGATGCCGCGGTTCAGCCGGCGGGCGTCCACCCTGCGACGTCGGAGAGCAGCGGAGCGTCGTCACCGTCGCGCACCGTGACCCCGGTGACGTCAGGGGCGACGATCGTCACGCGCGGGACGGCGGCGAGCGGCCGTGCGACGGCGGCCTGCACGATCGTCGACTCGATCCGGGCGAGGAGATCCCGCGCGGCGTAGACGTCGACGGTCTGCTGGAGCGTCGAGATCAGCTCGTCGCGTGCGGGGTCGGCCTGGCCGACGAGGCTCGACGATCCGTCGGTGCCCCACTGCTGGGCGATGGCCCGAGGAGTCTGCGGCACGCGGACGCGCCGGATGACGGCATCCCACCCGGGCGCCTTCACGGCGGCGTCGAGGTCGTCCGTGGCGCAGTCGACGACGTCCCATCCCGCCTCGGCGGCCGCCGTCTTCAGAGCGCCGAACGCCCCCTTGGCGAAGCCGTTGCGGGAGTCGTAGAGGACGCACACGCGCGCGTCGTCGCGGACACCCGCCGCCGTCCGGTCCAGGGCGGCGTCGTCGGCCGGCGTGCCGAGCGCCTCGGCGAATCCGGAATCCTCCGTGACGACGTCGAAGGCGCGGGACCCCGGCGCCGTGACCATCGACGTGGTCTTCGGGTACACCTGCGCCCACTCGCCCGCACCGGCGGCGACCATCTCGTCGGCGGGGACGACACGCAGGAAGGCCGCGCGCGCGGCGCGCTCCGTGAAGATCCCGTCGGGGCTGAGGAGCAGCGTCCAGATGGTGCCGTCGTGCGTCGTCTGCACGACGAAGTCCCGTCGCTCGCGTTGACGGACGGCTTCCCGGTCGTCGGGGGTCGGGCTCAGGGAGACGATGTCGAGCGACTCCCCCACCGCCGCGACGGGATCGTCGCCGCGCGGGACGAGCTCGATGTCGGCGAACTTGGGCGCGGCCGCACCGGTGTAGGCCGGGTTGGGCGCCAGCGTGACGCTCGCACCCTCGTCCTCGATGTCGGCGACGACGTAGGGGCCGCTCGAGAGCGCGAGATCGGCGTCGACGGTGTCGCCCGAGACGGTGAAGTCGGTGTTCCAGACCTCCGCGATCGCGGCGAGGGCACCGGCATCCCGCTCGAGGACGGCCCGGATGACCGCCTGCTTCGCCTCCATGGGGTCGTCGAGGTCGAAGGCACGCATGCCGACGGTGTGCGCCGGGGCGTCCGCCGACACCGCGGTCTGCCACGCGATGGTCGGGGCTGCGAACGTGACGTCGATCGACCGCGCGAACTCGTCGATCCTCGGACGGGGCGCCGCCAGCGCGGCATCCGACGGGCCGTCCTCGGACAGCAGACCCACGGATGCCGCCCATCCGAGGACGAGGTCGGCGGCGTCGAGCGGGATGCCGTCCGACCACGACGGCTCCGCCAGGTCGTAACGGACGGTGAACGGGTCTTCGTGAAGGATGCGGACCGTGCCGAACGACTCGTCCGGGACGACCTCACCGTCCACGACGCGACCGAAGGACGATCGGGTCACCGCCGCGATGTCGTGGTTACCCGGCGTCGGATCGACCCGGGCGTTCAGGGATGTCACCGGACCGGCCCAGCCGACGGTGACCGTGCTGTCGGGGACGACGGACGGCGGGAGCGCCGGCGCGCACGCGCTCAACGCCAGGACGGCGACCGCGACAGCAACGACCGCGGTGCGGCGGGAAGCTCGCATCCGCTGATCAGATGCGGTCGGTGTCGTCGCCGAGCTCCTCGGCCATCTGCCGGTACGGCTCGCTCTCTTCGCTTTCGAGCCAGCTCTTCGCGTACTCGAGCAGCACGGCGGGCGAGTCCTCCGCCTCGGCTGCGCTGGCGAACGGGCCCAGGCAGTCCTCCGACGGGCGCTCGTCGTCGCGCACCACGGACTGGGTGGAGAGGTTGTACCAGTAGGTCTGCGAGGTGGTCATCGTCGCGACACTCCGTTCGTCATCCTGATCCTAATCATCGTGAACACAGGCGACGGGCCGCGATGCGGATCATGAGATCGCATCGCGGCCCGTGAGCGTCTGGAGGGATCAACCGCCGGCGAGCTCGGCGTCCGTGTCGCGGATGCGGTCCGCCATGCGGTCGAGCGCCTGCGCCATGTCGTTGACGGCCTCGGCGGCGTCGTCGAGCGACGTCGTGAGCTCCGAGTACGCGGTCGAGTATGCCTCGGACGCGTTCTCGGTCTTGAAGCCGTCCTGCACCAGGTCGTCGATGATGCCCTGGAGCTCCTTCAGCGTGTCGGTGACGGTCTGACGACCATCGCGCAGGCGCTGCGCTGCGCTCTCCATCTCGCTGTATGTTGCACCAAAATCGTGAGCCATGAACCCGCCTCCCAGCGTGTCGTCGTGGTGCGGGGACCTTGTCCATCCCCCCGCGTCACCGATGCTAGCGAAGGACATCCGAGCCACATATGGGGAGAACTACCCACCTTCCAGGGCCTATATTTCGCCCAGCACGAACGGCCGCGTGGATCAGTGTCCGATCGGGCCCTGCAGGTCGACCATCACCTGGATCGCCGAGAGCGTCTGACGCTTCTGGAGGGTATCGGCCGTGCCCGGCCCACCCAACGACGGGAGGGGAACGAAGATGAACGACTCATCGAAGTCGGGTGCGCCCTGCGCTGCAACCGCTTCGGGGAAGACGCCGCAGTTGAACTCCGAGGCCAAATGGTCCACGCCCAACGCCTCGGTGAGAAGAAGGAATGAATCGACATCCCCCAGGCCGACGCCTCTGTTCTCGCGGAAGATGAGACCCACAAGTCCACCCAGACTGGGCTCCCAGGTGATGAGATCTCCCAGCCCGGTGACCATGACGGGGATCGCCACACCGTCACCCTGGGTCTTGCCGATTCGGTCGTCGAGTTCAGCCTCATAGACCGCGGGATTGATGACGCGGATGAAACCTTGCCCGAACGTGCCGTAGCCGTACTGCTCCCAGACCTCGACCAGCTCCGCGGGAACCCGATCGCGATAGGCAGCCACGACCTCGGGTTCGACAGGTGCATGCTCGACGAAGTCAGCGAACTCGATCATGACCACAACCTATCGACGATGACGATGGTGGTTTCGTCTCCGACTCGAGCCAGCGGACAGTCTTGACCCCAGGCGCGGCCGACTTCAGTGACCGACGGGACCCTGCAGATCGACCATTACTTGAATGGCCGAGATGGTGGGGCGCTTCTGCAGGGTGTCGACCGTGCCAGGTCCGCCCAACGACGGCAGCGGGACGAAGATGAACGACTCGTCGAACGTCAAGGCCCCTTGACGGGCAACTGCCTCCGGGTAGGGGTCCCACGCGAATTCTTCTTCCAGGTGCTCCGCCCCGTCGAGGCGAGTCAGGCCGAGGAAGGTCTTGGGCGAACCCAGACCCACCGTCTCGAACTTCCGGAAGATGATCGCAACGAGTGAATCGACGCTCGGCTCCCAGGTGATGAGATCGCCCAGGGCGGTCACCATGACGGGGATCGCGATACCGTCGCCCTGGGTTTTCCCGATCCGATCGCCGAGCTCAGCCTCGAACACTGAAGGGTTGATCACGCGGATGAACCCCTCACCGAACGTGCCGTAGCCGTATTGCTCCCAGATCTCGACGATCTCCGCGGGAACCCGGTCACGGTACGCAGCGACCACCTCCGGCTCCACCGGAGCATGCGGGACGAAATCTGCGATCTGAACCATGGTCTCCAACCTAGGGACAAACCCAGGTGCGGCCGGTCAGTGACCGATGGGCCCCTGCAGGTCGACCATGACCTGGATAGCCGACAGCGTCTGACGCTTCTGCAAAGTGTCGACCGTGCCCGACCCACCCAAGGAAGGAAGGGGAACAAAGATGAACGACTCGTCGAATGCGGGCGCCCCCTGCTGCTGGACCGCCTCAGGGAAGACATCCCACCCGACCTTCTCCGACAAGTAATCCGAGCCGTCCAGCTTCAACAGACCGAGGAAAGTAGCGGCTTTGCCCATCCCCGTCCCGCGGTTGCTCCTGAACATGAGTACGACGAGCCCGTTGAGACTCGGCTCCCACGTGATGAGATCTCCCAGCCCGGTCACCATGACGGGGATCGCTATCCCGTCACCCTGTGTCTTACCGATGCGGTCGCCGAGCTCCGCCTCGTACACGCCGGGGTTGATGACGCGGATGAAGCCTTCCCCGAACGTGCCGTAACCGTACTGCTCCCAGATCTCGACGATCTCTGCGGGAACCCGGTCACGGTACGCAGCGATCACTTCCGGCTCCACCGGAGCATGCGGGACGAAATCTGCGATCTCTACCACGGTTTCCAACCTAGGGAAGAACCCAGGTGTGGTCGATCAGTGACCGATGGGCCCTTGGAGATCGACCATGACCT
Organism: Microbacterium sp. CnD16-F; assembly: GCF_024124465.1. Lineage (NCBI taxonomy): Bacteria > Bacillati > Actinomycetota > Actinomycetes > Micrococcales > Microbacteriaceae > Microbacterium > Microbacterium sp. CnD16-F. The sequence goes on along the minus strand of NZ_JAMXSA010000068.1, from coordinate 7,022 downwards.
GGATGGCGGAGATCGTCGGCCGCTTCTGCAAAGTGTCGACTGTGCCCGGACCACCCATGGAAGGCAGCGGAACGAAGATGAACGATTCGTCGAAGTCCGGCGCGCCCTGGGCCGCGACCGCTTGTGGGAATACACCCCAGTCCAGAACACGCGCAAGGTGACGTGCGCCGCCTGCACGCGTCAAGGTCAGGAAGCTGGACACCTTGCCCAAACCCGCGCCTCGATTGCTACGGAACATCAGCGCGATCAGGCCGCCCATACTGGGTTCCCAGGTGATCACATCGCCAAGACCGGTGACCATGACGGGGATCGCGATACCGTCGCCCTGGGTCTTGCCGAGCCGGTCCCCCAGCTCCGCCTCGTAGACGGCGGGATTGATGACGCGGATGAAACCCTCACCGAACGTGCCGTATCCGTACTGTTCCCAGATCTCGACCAGTTCCGGGGGTACCCGATCGCGATACGCGGCGATGACGTCGGGGGCGACAGGCGCGTGCTCGACGAAGTCAGCAATCTCGATCATTCCCACAACCTATCGAATGACGACGTTCATATAGACCCTGGTGATGTCGACACCCGGGTTCGCCTCCAGATACCGAACGACAGCTTGGTCGATGTCACCCACACGCGTGCGCCATTGCGATCCGAGTGACGAGTTGACCCGTGAGTCACCCACACCGGAGATGTCCGTGACGTCCCCACCGGCGATTCCATCCAGGCGGTGCGTCGCCGCTTGGGTACGCATCCAGTCGGTAGCGGAGGCATACGCATCGTCGTAGTCCTGGCCGGCTTCCACGAGCTCGGTCACCTTCTCTTCGAACGACAGCTCCCGCGCATACTCCTGCGCCCGGAGCGAGTCGGGTGTCCGGCCGTTCTGCACGTACTCCGTACGGTTGCGGAGCCAGTCGGACAGCGGCATCTGCTGCAGGGCATCCATCTGCTCGTTGTACTGACGGTCGTACTCGACCGGGTCGTGCTTCTTGTTCCGCTTGAACGGACGCAAGGTGACATCGAACGTGTCGATGTCTTCGACACCGTCGCGGTTGCGTCGCTGCTTGCCGCGCAAGCCTCGCACCATCTCGCCGAGCTGCCGACCGTGGACCGGGATGTCGTCCAGCGCCCGCAGCATCGGCTTGATGAGTTCGTCTCCGACTCGAGCCATGTGTCAGTCCCCCGTGATGTTCAGTCCGGCGAGGTCGGCCATGAGCCGGTCCATCAACGATTCGATGTCGGCCGCGCGCAGATCGAGCTCCTCCTCGGAGTGCTCGAGCGCCTGCAGGTCGGCGTAGAACTCATCAGGGTTGCCGGCCACGGCCTCGACGACGGGAGCGTTCAGCGCGGCCATGACGACGGCGGGCAATTCATCGGCGAGCGGCTCGATGACCGTCGGCAGGATCTGGTTCAGCGCCTGCTCGATCGCGACATCGACCGCGGCGTTCAGAAGCTTCTTCTTGATGATGAGCATCGGGCCGGCACCAGCCGCCGTGATCGGGTTGGTGAGCATGCCCACCAACGCGATCATCGTCGTCGTGACGTCGGCGATGACCTTGACCTTGAGCCCCAGCACGACGCCCGCTGCGATGTCCATTCCCGGCGGAACGGGCCCCAGCAGGTCGACGAGTTTCTGCAGGTTCTGCGAACGGTTGGTGTTCCACGCAGACACGAAGGCCGGCCCTGCCTGGCCCCGCATCGCCGCGGCCAGGTCGCCGTTCACCTTCCGGTCGATCGCCTGCAGGGAGTCCTCGAGGTCATCCCGGAAGTGCGAAATGATCTGCGCACCGCGCCGGAGCTCGTCCTCGTCGACGTCGGGCCATTCGAATCCGAGCTTCTCCATCACCCAGATCAGTTCGTTCGGCAGCATCATGCCCACGGCGCATCACCTCCCCAGCGAGAGTAGGCAAGATCGGCCGTGAGGTACATGGGGAGAAGTCCCCGGCTCATCGGGGGTCAGGCACCGAGCGTCGTACCCGCGGCATCCGCCGTCACCGCTTCGCGGGCGGCCGCCCGTGTCGTCGGGGGCGCGACGGTCGGCTGCGGCGGGGGTGCCACATCGGCGACGAGCGGCATCTGCACGGTGACCGAGCGACCCGCCTGCACGAAGATGCCTCGACCGACGGGGAAGTCCGACCGCTTGACCCGGCCGAACGGCGTCTTGAAGATCGCCTCGCCGTCGTACGTGTCGGGCTTGAGGACGATGCCCTGACGGCCCGCCTTCCACTCCCCCAGCACACCGATGCTGCCGCTCGCCCGCGAGATCTCGGCGTCGCCGATCAGCATGTGCTCACTGTCGTTCATCGCCTGCAGCAGGGTGCGCATCGGGCGGTCGGCGGGGCCGTCCGACAGGTGCGGCATGTCCTCGATCACGATGAGGATGCGGCCGTCCGATACATCCCGCGTGATGAGCTCGGCCAGCTCGGTGGCCAACTCCTTCTCGTCGTCGGGACGGGTGGCGCTCTTCACCCACGGACGGAAGTCCTTGAGCTCGGCGCGCCGGCTGCCGAAGTGGTAGAGCTGGACGCCCGGGTCGAAGCGTTCCATCGCGATGATGAGCGACTTGAGAGCGTTGGTGCGACCGGATGCCGGCGGCCCCGAGATCACGAACGAACCGATCGGCTCGAAACCGTGCGCCGAGAGGGTGTCGTCGGCGACGCCGAACACCGGCATCCCGTCGACCCGGGCCGGCATGTCCGTGGCCGGCACCGCCGTCGGCAGGGCACCGATCTCGGGGAGATCGCGCACGCCCTCCGCGCGGAGCTTGTCGCCGAGGACCCCGAGCGCCTTCGTCTGCTCGACGGCGTTGGAGGTCCCGCCGAGGACGGCGATCTGCGCCTCGTGACCGTCGATGACGGCGCGGCCGGGGACGGACTGCTCGTCGAGCACGTCGCGCGGAGTGCCGAGCAGCATGTACTGCGACGGGTCGCCCATCCGCAGGACGACCTTGCGCGAGATGTTCGAGGCGACGGCGCTCGGGACCGCGTTGCCGCGGTCGGCCGTGAGGACCGTGTGCACCCCGAGCGTGCGACCCTCGCCGAGGATACGCATGAAGGTGCGGTAGAACGGGCCGCGACCGGGCGCCACCTCCCAGTCCTTCTTGAACTCGGGGAAGTTGTCGATCAGCAGGATGATGCGCGGGAGGTTCGGGTCCGCGATCTCGCGATACTCCTGCAGCGTCGCGGCGCTGGCCGCCGAGAACGCCGACGCACGGCGGTCCATCTCGCCGTCGAGGGTGCGCAGCAGACGCTGGATTCGCTCGACGTCCGAGCCGTCGACGACCGACCCGACGTGCGGGAGGGCCGACAGCGCGCCGAGCGCGCCGGTCGCGAAGTCCAGGCAGTAGACGTTGACCCGGCCGCGGTCCGGTCGCATGCCCGCCGCCGTACCGATCGTCTTGAGGACGGTCGACTTGCCCGACCCGGACGTGCCGTACACGACGAGCGATCCGTCGCGGTCGGGGACGAAGAACGCCGGCTCCTGCTGCTGCTTCTCGGGCACGTCCATGAGGGCGATGGGGATGCGGGTGTCGCCCTCGTTCGCGAGGTTCGCGAGGTCGACCAGCGCCGACAGGTCGTCGAGCCAGGGACGACGGGGGCGTGGCAGACCCGCGACCTCGCACGCGGTCACGAGGTTCGACACGATGCGCCTCTGGTCGTTCGGTCCGAGGTCCTCCTCGTGCGAGTCCGACTCGGCGGGGCGGTCGGGCTCCCACTCGGCGGCCGCACCGAAACGCAGCTCGGCGACGCGCACCTCGGCGACCGCGGTGTCCTCCAGACTCGTCCAGCCGCCGGTGTAGGCGGACTGGAACGGCACGAGGCGGCCGGGGCCGGTCTTGGCGATCGCGCGCCCCGGGACCGACGCGGGGAAGCTCGCCGCGACATCGTCGTCCACCACGTCGCGCGAGTCCGCCTCATCCGCCATGCGGAGGGCGATGCGCAGGTTCGTGTTCGCGCGGAGGTTGTCCTTGATGACGCCGGCGGGGCGCTGGGTCGCCATGATGAGGTGGATGCCGAGGGAGCGGCCGCGCTGGGCGATGTCGACGACGCCGTCCACGAACTCGGGCATCTCCGAGGCCAGGGCGGCGAACTCGTCGATGACGAGCACGAGCGACGGCGGGCACTCCGGGTCCTGGCGCTTCTCGAGTTCGAGGAGGTCCTTGGCCTTCTTGCGGTTCAGCAGGTGCTCGCGGTGCTGCAGCTCCGCGCGCAGGCTCGTCAGCGCCCGGCGGACGAGGTGCGGATTGAGGTCGGTGACGAGACCGACGCAGTGCGGCAGGTCGACGCAGTCGGCGAAGGCCGAGCCGCCCTTGTAGTCGACGAAGAGGAAGGTCACGCGATCGGGGCTGTGCGCGGCGGCCATGCCGAGCACCCACGCCTGCAGGAACTCGGACTTGCCCGAACCGGTCGTGCCACCCACGAGCGCGTGCGGTCCCTGCGTCCGCAGGTCCAGCGCCATCGCGTCGCTCGGCCCCTGCCCGATGATCGCGCGGAGCGTTCCGGCCTTCTTCAGACGGGGCCGCGGCGTCGGCGTGCGGTCGACGATCGTGTTGTTCTGCTGCCAGCGCTCGATCGCCGCGTGCGGGTTCTCGGCGATCGCGGGGTCGATGAGCTGCAGGAAGTTGACCGAGTTGGGGATGTCGGACGCGTCGTGCACGACCGTGCTGGCATCCACCACCGGCGACAGGCGTCGCGCGAACATCTCCATGTAGGCGTTCGAGACCCCCTCGACGGCGACGTGCTCGAAGGCCTCGCCGTTGCGGACGAGACCGACCCGCGCATCGGCGAGGTCGTTCCGCAGCTCGATGAAGCTGCGGCAGACAGCGGGCAGCGACTCGACCGTCGCGGAGATGAACACGGCGTGGACACCGTGGTCGGCGCCCCGCTCGAGGACGTCGGTGAGGCGCCCGCGGTCGACCGGCGCATCGCCGGTGACGAAGACGACCACCGAGATCGGGGGCGTGCGGACGCGGTCCTCGGCGGCACGAGCGACATCCGTCCCGTAGAGGAGGGGATTCCAGTCGTCCTTGAACGGGCCACGGGGCTCGCCCTCGCGGCCACCGCCCGAGGCACGACGGACGTACTCCTCGAGCGAGTTGAGCAGGCCCGCGGCACTCGGCGCGGAATCGGCCAGCGGCGCCGCGCGGAACGGGCTGCGCTCGGCGGTCGTGTGCGGAAGCCACTTGAGCCACTCGAGCTCGGGCGTCCAGGACGAGTCCGAGAAGGCGACGGTCACGACGTCGTTGGGCGCGTGCAGGCCGAACACCTGCACGGCCACGCCGCGCATCGCATCGGCCACGAGCGCGCGCGGACCGGCGATGCCGATCGAACCGGAGGTGGGGAACGTCTCGAAGACGGGGACGTCGTCGACCATCTCGTAGCGCAGCCGCAACCGATCGACGCGGTCGATGTATTCGGGCAGGCCGTCGGGCGTCTCGGCGTCGTCGATCCCGTTGCGCGCGGGGAGCGAACAGGTCCCGAGTCGCAGGGCGAGGAAGTTCCAGTGCTCGGGACGTCGGGTCCACAGCAATGGACCGAGCCGCATCGCCTCTTCGAAGACGTCGGCGACCGCCGGCGCCTCGGCGTTGCGAGCCGCCTCCTCCTCGGGCTTGCCGCGGAAGAAGTCCTCCTCCAGTTGCTCGAACTGCCGCTCGAAGAGCAGTCGCTCGTGGTCCTCGCTCTTGCGACTCTGGACCGACTGGTTGATGAGGTTTCCGAACGCCATGAGCGGCGTCATGACGATCAGCAGGAGCGAGCGGGGGTTGCCGTTGAGCGCGAACAGCGCGGCACCCATGAGGATCGGGGCGACCATGATCGGCCAGGGGAAGATCTTGCCGATCTTCTCGGTGGGCAGGCGCGGCGGCTTGAAGCGCGTGCCCGGATAGCGGACCTCGACGCGCGGACTGCGGTTGAACAGCAGCCCGCCGCCACGCTCGATGATCGGGTCGTCGGCGGCGGCACCGTCCCACGCGTTCGTGAGGTAGACGACGAGCGTCGTCGCGCCGATGACGAAGGGCCGACCGTCCTCGACGCGCACACGCTGCACTTCGACGCCGTCGACGAGGACGCCGTTGGCGGAGTTCAGGTCGACGACCTCGGCGTGCGCACCGACCTCGAGTCGCGCGTGGCGCTTCGAGACCATGGGGTCGGTGAGCACGACGTCGTTGCTCGGGTCGCGCCCGATGGTCACGTGACCTGCCGACAGGGCGAACTCCTGTCCGGCGAGCGGCCCGGCGGTGGCTCGCAGGATGCCCACGGTCTCGCCGCGTCCGGCGCGGATGTATCCGGCGCCGTAGTTGACGATGGATGCCGCGAACCCCGACCCGAGGGGCGCTTCGCCGATCGGCAGGTCGTGGGGCAGCTCGACGGCGCGGGACGCGGTCGGCGGCGCGACCGACAGGGTGAGGACGTCGTCCTCGGCGAAAGTGGTCGACCGGGCGGGATCGGATGCTGCGATGTACCGCGCGACGTCGCCGACGGTCGCCGTGGAGTCGGCGGTCACGACGATGTCGACGGGGTCGTTGTCGTGCCGGTGCAGGGTGAGCTTCAGCCGCATTGCTCTTCTCCGAGGGGGTGGGGACGCGTCGGGCGGACGGGTGCGGGCAGGACGGTCACAGTGCGACGACCTCGGCGAGGCGGTCTCCGAGGCGGACGGTGTCGCCGACGGCCGCGGCGACTGCCACCCCGACGACGGCCGCGGTCTCGACGCCCGCACGGACGACCGCGCTGCCGTTGGTGGACCCGCGATCGACGACCTCGAGCCCGTGGGTGGTGGGCGTCAGGAGTGCGTGGGTCTTCGAGAGGGAACGGCTCTCGTCGAGCAGGCGGTGCGGCTCGGCACCCGGTGCACTCGCCGGGTCGGGATCGCGACCGATCAGGAGCGGCCCGGTGACGGCGACCGTCTCCCCCGTGTCGAAGCGCAGGCCCCACCGGGGCGACGGCGCGGGCACGACCTGGGGCGCGAGCGCGAGCTCGGGTGCGGGCGCGGGCGCGGCTTCACGTGCCGGTGCGGGCACGAGCTCGGGTGCGGGC
>NZ_JAMXSA010000067.1:0-12985 GCF_024124465.1 Microbacterium sp. CnD16-F | reverse complement strand
CGCCCTCGCCCCCGCGGAACTGTCGGCCGCACTGGCGACGGCGTCGGCGGCGCCGCGAGCCGTGATCCCGGATGCCGCAGGCACCGGCACGACGCTCCTCACCGCGCAAGCGGGTGTGCCCTGGGCGTCGGCGTACGGTCCCGATTCGTTCGCACGCCACCTCGCGCTCGGCTGCCGCCCGATGCCGGTGCGGGCGACATCGGGGCTGCGGTGGGACCTCGACACGCCCGACGACCTGGCCGGACTGCTGCCGCGAGCGGGGGAGCGCGTGCGGGGCGTAGCGTGAACGCATGGTCACCATTCCCACGGTCTCCCTGAACGACGGCACCGCCTTCCCCCAGCTCGGCCTCGGCACGTACAACCTGCGTGGCGAGGACGGCATCCGCTCGATCGTCGCGGCCGTCGAGGGCGGGTACCGCCTGCTGGACTCGGCGGTCAACTACGAGAATGAGCGCGAGGTCGGCGAGGCCGTGCGGCAGAGCGGCATCCGTGACGACCTCATCGTCACGACGAAGGTCCCCGGACGCGACCACGGCTACGAAGAGACCCGCCGCAGCGCCGAGGGCTCGCTCGAACGCCTCGGACTCGACCGCATCGACCTGTACCTCATTCACTGGCCCAACCCGAGCGTCGACAAGTACGTCGACACCTACCGCGCGATGGTCGACTTGCAGAAGGAGGGTCGCGTCGGATCGGTCGGCGTCTCGAACTTCACCGAGCCGATGCTCTCCCGCATCATCGAGGCGACCGGTGTCGTCCCCGCCGTCAATCAGGTCGAGCTGCACCCGTATTTCCCGCAAGCGGCGCTGCGCGCCTTCCACGTCTCGCAGGGCATCCGCACCGAGAGCTGGAGCCCGCTCGCCCGGCGTTCCGAACTGTTGAGCGAGCAGATCGTGCGCGACGTCGCCGCCGCCCACGGGGTGACGCCGACGCAGGCGGTGCTGCGCTGGCACGTGCAGCTCGGCAGCACCCCGATCCCGAAGTCCGCCGATCCCGTCCGCCAGGTCGAGAACGCCGACGTCTTCGGGTTCTCGCTCACGGACGACGAGGTGGCGGCGATCTCGGCCCTCGAGCGCGGCCGGCTGTGGGACGGCGACCCCGACACCCACGAGGAGATGTGATGATGAGCGGACTCTTCGGCTGGCACCTGCTGATCATCCTCGCCGTGCTCGCGCTCATCGCGCTCGTGGTCGTCGGGATCTACTGGGTCGTGCGTCTCGCAGCGCGACACGGCGCGGACGACTCCGCCCGTCGGCGTTCGGGCGCGGGCGGCTGAGCGATCCCCGCCCGCCGTCACGCAGGTGACCTGACGGTCAGTGGGGCGCGTGGTACTCGGCCTCGCCGCTCTTCCAGTAACCCTTCACGACCACCTGGTCGGATGCCAGGCCCCACCGCTCGAGCAGCAGGCGTCGCCCGGACTTCACGATCCCCTGTTCGGCGGCGACGAAGCCGAACACGTCGCCGTCGGGGCGATCCTGCTCCGCGAAGCGGTCGAGTTCGGCGGCGAGGGCCACACCCGGGAACGCGTCGCCACGGTGCACGAACGAGACGTCCACTCCGCGCGGCGCCGCCACCGGCAGCTCGTGGGCGGCATCCGTCACCTCGATGAGGATGCGGCCGACCGCGTCCGCGTCCATCAGCGCGGCGAACCGACGGATCGCGGGCACGGCGGTCTCGTCGCCGGCGAGGAACCAGGCGTCGGGACGGCCCGCGATCACCATCGAGCCGCGGGGTCCGCCCACACCGATCGTCGAGCCGAGAGGAGCGGATGCCGCCCACGGCGCCGCGATGCCCTGATCGCCGTGCACGGCGAACTCGACCTCGAGCCATCCGGCCTCGGCATCCCACGCCAGCGGCGTGTACTCGCGGCTGGGTGACTGTCGGATCGCGTCGAGGTCGACGGCGGACTCGGCGGGGAAGAACAGGCGCATGTGATCGTCACTGCCGAGCGACGTGAAACCGCGCAGGTCGTCGCCCTCGAGGCGGACGCGCACATACGTCGATGTCTCCCACGTTCGGGCCGCGAGGGCGGCGCGGCGGAAGCGGAGGTCGAGCGGCTGTCGCTCCAGCCGGAAGGAGGGGGCGGACTTGACGAAGCTCACACAGGTAAGGCTAACCTAAAACTGCCTGGCACTCGCCGGCGATCCCCTTCCGACCGACGGCGCCAGCGTGCTCATACACGCCCGCTCCGTCGACGACAGGAGCAGTCACATGCGCAGCATCCGTCCCCTGACCGCCACTCCGCTGGTCGCCCTCGCGGCACTCGCCCTTGCGGGGTGCGCCGGCACCGCCGCCGACGCCGAGCCGGCCGCCGAGACCGACACCGAGACGGTCACCGTCGAGGACAACCACGGCGAGCAGACCGTCACCACCCCGCCTCAGCGGGTCGTCGCCACCGACAACCGCACGATCTCGATGCTCGACTCCTGGGGGGTCCCGGTCGTCGGGGCGCCGCTCGACATCTTCCCCGACGGTCTGTCGTTCAAGGACGACCCCGCCGTCGCGAACCTCGGCAACCACAACGAACCCGACCTCGAGGCGGTCGTGGCCGCCGACCCCGACCTCATCGTCAACGGGCAGCGCTTCTCGAGCTACTACGCCGACTTCGAGACGCTCGTCCCAGACGCCGCCATCGTCGAGCTCGATCCGCGCGACGGTGAGCCTCTCGATGAGGAGCTGCGTCGCCAGGTCACGACCCTCGGCGAGATCTTCGGCAAGCAGGAGGAGGCCGCCGCCCTCGTCGCCGACTTCGACGCTGCCATCGAACGGGTCCTGGCCGCCTACGACGACAGCGAGACCGTCATGGGTGTGATCACGTCCGGAGGTGAGATCAACTACGCCGCGCCGACCACGGGTCGCACGCTCGGACCCGTCTACGACATCCTCGGGCTGACGCCGGCGCTGGAGTCCGACGGCTCGACCGATCACCAGGGCGACGACATCTCGGTCGAAGCGCTCGCCGCCGCAGACCCCGACTGGTTCCTGGTGATGGATCGGGATGCCGCGGTCAGCGTCAACACTGATGAGGCCTACACCCCGGCGACCGACATCCTCGCCGGATCCGAAGCGCTGCAGAACGTGACCGCCGTCCGCGAGGGCAACATCGTCTACATGCCGCAGGGCACCTACCTGAACGAGGGGATCGAGACGTACACGACGTTCTTCGAGGACCTCGCGGACGCCCTCGAGAGCCGGTGACCCTCACTCTCGAGCACCCGGTGAACAGGCGCCCGCGCGGGCGCCTGTTCACCTGGCAGCTTCTGCTCGGCGCTGTCGTCGTCGCCGGGCTCGTGGCGCTCTCCCTCTTCGTCGGCGTCTACGACGTGATCGGCGAGGAGGATGGCGCGGAGATGTTCGCGATCACGCGCATCCCTCGGACCGTCGGCCTCGTCCTCGCCGGCGCAGCGCTCGCCATGTGCGGACTGGTCATGCAGCTGCTGACCCAGAACCGGTTCGTCGAACCGACCACCACCGGGACCACCGAGTGGGCGGGCCTGGGACTCCTGCTGGTCATGCTGCTCGTCCCCGACGCGCCCCTTGTGGTGCGCATGATCGGCGCTGTCGCGATGGCCTTCGTCGGGACCATGCTCTTCTTCCTGTTCCTGCGCCGGGTCATGTTGACCTCCTCGATCATCGTGCCGATCGTGGGGATGATGCTCGGCGCTGTCGTCGGCGCGGTCTCGACCTTCTTCGCGCTGTCGACGAACCTGCTGCAGAGCATGGCGATCTGGTTCACGGGCTCGTTCACCTCCGTCCTCCGGGGGCAGTACGAACCGCTGTGGATCGTGCTCGTCGTCGTCATCGCCGTCTTCATCGCGGCCGACCGCTTCACGATCGCCGGGCTCGGCGAGGACGTCGCGACCAACGTCGGACTGGACTACCGGCGCATCGTTCTGCTGGGCACGGTGCTCATCGCCCTCGCCGCCGGCGTCGTCACCGTCGTCGTCGGCAACCTGCCCTTCCTCGGACTCATCGTCCCGAACGTCGTCTCGCTGATCCGGGGGGATGATCTGCGGTCGAACCTCCCGTGGGTCGCGCTCGGCGGCATCGCACTGATCACTGCCTGCGACATCCTCGCCCGCGTCGTCAACGCACCCTTCGAAGTACCCGTCTCGCTGATTCTCGCGATGGTCGGCGCCGTCGTGTTCATCGGCCTTCTGCTGAGGCAGCGTCGCCGTGGCTGAGGTCGTCGCCCTCTCCGGTGCGTTCCCGACGGCGACCCGCGCGCGCCGCTACGCCGTGACCGTGGCGGTGCTCTGTGTCCTCGCCGTGGCGGTGGCGGCCGGCATTCTGCTCTGGGACAACCCTGCCCCCACGGGCAGCGACGGCTTCTGGCGCATCGCACAGTTGCGCGTCACGAGTGTGATCGTGATCGCGATCGTCGCCGTGTGCCAGGGGATCGCCACCATCACCTTCCAGACCGTCACCGCGAACCGCATCGTCACGCCGTCGATCATGGGCTTCGAGTCCCTCTACACCGCGATCTCGACGGCGGCGATCTTCTTCTTCGGGGCCGCCGGTGCGCTCCTCGTGCAGGGGCCCGGTCCCTACCTGCTGCAGATCGCGGCCATGCTCGCCTTCTCGGGAGCCCTGTATGGATGGCTGCTGTCGGGGCGCTATGCCAACGTGCAGATCATGCTCCTCGTGGGCATCATCCTCGGAGGCGCGCTCGCCGCCTTCTCGACGTTCCTGCAACGGTTGCTGACGCCCACCGAGTTCGACCTGCTGACGGCGCGACTGATCGGCAGCGTCGCGAACGCCGACGCGACCGACCTCCCCATCGCGCTGCCGCTCGTCGTCACCGCCGGTGGCCTCCTGGCCTTCGGTGGCGGGCGACTCAACCTCCTCGGCCTGGGGCGCGAGGTCGCGCTGAGCCTCGGGTCGTCCCAGCGGCGCGACTCGATCCTGGCCCTCCTGCTCGTCTCGGTTCTGATGGCCGTGTCGACCTCGCTCATCGGTCCGATGACGTTCTTCGGGTTCCTCGTCGCGATGCTCACGTATCAGCTGGCCGACACCTACGACCATCGGCGGATGTTCGCCCTCTCCGGACTCGTCGGCTTCGTCGTGCTCGGCGGCGCCTACGTCGTGCTCAAGCACGTCTTCTACGCCGCCGGCTCGGTCGGGATCATCGTCGAGATCGTCGGCGGCACGCTCTTCCTCATCCACCTGCTCCGAAAGGGACGCCTGTGATCTCGCTCACCGCCGTCGAGAAGCGCTACAGCACCGAGGTCGCGATCGGTCCGGTCACCCTCGACCTGCCCGCCGGTGGCATCACCGCCCTCATCGGACCCAACGGCGCCGGGAAGTCGACGCTCCTCACGATGGTCGGACGCCTCCTCGCCGCAGACGAGGGATCGATCTCGGTAGGAGGACACGACGTCGCCGCGACGAAGTCCCGCGAGCTCGCGAAGGTCATCGCGATCCTGCGGCAGGAGAACCATTTCGTCACCCGGCTCACGGTGCGTCAGCTCGTCGGCTTCGGACGCTATCCGCACTCGCAGGGTCGCCTCACCGTCGTCGACGAGGAGATCATCGATCGGTCGATCGACTTCCTCGGCCTGCGCGGCCTCGAGGGCCGCTACCTCGACGAGCTCTCGGGCGGACAGCGGCAGCGCGCATACGTCGCGATGGTCCTCGCGCAGGACACGGAGTACGTCCTGCTCGACGAGCCGCTCAACAACCTCGACATCCAGCACGCCGTGCAGATGATGAGCCACCTGCAGCGGGCGGCGACCGAGCTCGGACGGACGATCGTCGTCGTCCTGCACGACATCAACTTCGCCGGCCACTACGCCGACCGCGTCTGCGCGATGAAGGACGGTCGGGTCGCCGCCTTCGGCACGCCGGGCGAGATCATCCGCGCCGACGTGCTCACCGACATCTTCGAGACGCCTGTCGATGTCGTGGACGGCCCGCGCGGGCCCCTCGCCGTCTACTACTAGAGCTGCGCGCCGTCGTCGTCGCGGTCGTAGATGCCCTCGTTGCGCCCGCGGCGCGACTCGTACGCGATGAGCCAGCCGATCGAGATCGCCGCGGCCAGCACGAGACCGATCCACACGTTCTGCAGGATCAGTCCGAACAGGATGCCGCCGACGAACAGCAGCACCGTGCCGATCACCCAGAACCGTCGTCCCCGCTGCCGCTGCGCCATGCGCCCAGCCTACGGGCGGGGTCCTCAGCGGGCCCGGTGATCCTCCGGCGCGAGGCGCGGACCGCGCCGCGGCTCCACGACGCCGCTCGCACCGATCAGGCGGATCACCCGCTGCCGGTGGCCCTTCCACGGTTCGAGCAGCTCCCGCATCCCGTCGTCGTCGACGCGCGATCCGGTCAGCGCGTACCCCACCTGGTGGGCGACGTGATAGTCCCCGAAGCTCACGGCGTCGGGGTCGCCGAAGGCGCGGATGCGGGTCTCGGCGCTCGTCCAGACGCCGACGCCCGGCAGGCTCGTGAACACCCGGTCGCGTTCGTCGCCCGTGGTCGCCGCGACGGCGGCGCGTGCGATCGAGGTGCGGCGGCGGGCGGCATCCACGATCGTTCGGGACTGCGGCGGCTCGAGCCCCGCACGATGCCACGACCAGCTCGGGATCATGCGCCAGTCCGCCGGCGGCGCGTACATCGGCCGCGGCGTCGGGCCGGGGGCGAGCTCGCCGTGGTGCGTCAGGATCCAGCGCCACGCGCCGAACGCCTGCAGCCCCGTCACCTTCTGCTCGAAGACACTGCTCGCCAGCGCGTCGAAGACGAGGTCGGTGGCGCCGATCCGCAGGTCGGGTCGCCTATGGTGGGTCGCCGCGATGAGCGGATGCCGCGACGCGTCGAACCCCTCGGGGTCGTCGCCCGCGCCGCACAGCCGCGGCATCTGATCCAGCGTCCACGCCGCGCCAGGACCCCACGCCGCCGCACGCACCGTCCGGAGCCCGGGCCGGATCGCGATCGTGGCGATGCCCTCCGGTGTCCGCGTCGCGCGCCAGATCACGCCGTCGACCGTGGTCTGCGACGGGTCGTGCGCGCCCCGCTGCTGATAGCGCATCGCGCCCGCCGCATCGGCCGGGACCTTCGGTCGGTACTCGGCCTCGAGCGGCTTCACCGACGAGGGCGGCGGCGGATGCGGCATCCGTTCGCGCAGTCCCGTCCTCATGCCGACACCCTACGTCCGGGTGCTGACAGCGCACCCGGCGCGGCGGTCAGAAGCGGTCAGGCGAAGGGGTGCCGTGGCCGTAGCGGATGACGACGTCGGCGTGGCGGTCGAACCGGTAGCCGATTCCGCGCACGGTGCGGACGATGTCCTCGTAGCGGCCGAGCTTCGAGCGCAGGCGGCGCACGTGCACGTCGATCGTGCGCTCGCCGGGAGCGTCGTCGCCGTCGGCGTGGCTCCACAGCGACGAGACGAGCTCGGTGCGCTCGATCGTGCGACCTTCGCGCAGCACGAGGTACTGCAGCAGCTCGAACTCCTTGAACGTGAGCGCGGCGGTCTCACCGTCGATGTGCACGCGACGCCGGGAGATGTCGATCGTGACGCCACCGGGGACGTGCTCGTCGAGCGGCTCTTCGGGCTTCGTGCGGGCGACGGCGGCCGGCTCGTGCAGCGCGAGGCGCACGACGTCGACGTCACGGCCGCCGGCGCCGACGGGGGCGAGGGCGACGGTCGCGTGCGTCTCGGCGGAGGGCGCGAGCTCGGCGATGGTGCGGCGGAGCGCGTCGACGATGACGGAGAGGCTGACACCGTCGGCGGCGGCCTTCAGCTCGTCGAGGCCGACGTAGAGGGCGAAGCCCCGCGGCGCGGTTCCGGCGGGCAGTCCGCTCGCGGACGGCGCGGGGCGGGGCGCGGCGGGGCGGGCCGGAGCGATGTCCTCCACGGCGCGGAGGTGACGGGGGGCGGTGGGAGCGGAGAGGAGAGCGGAGGTCGACATGGCGATGTCCTTCGAAGGGGGGAACCCGGAGCGGGACGCGGGTTCGGGAGTGTTGCGCGGATGGCCTCACTGGGGCCGATGTGCGAGACCACCGGCATCCGCGTTGTGGGCGGAGGAACCGGAGCCTCGGGGGTCGGACGACGCCGTGTTCAGAAACGGCGGCGCGACCCGGCGGGGATCACCGTGTCAGCGACACATTCGGCAACACATGACAGCACGCTGCGGCATCATGATGCCGGCAGTTCCGTTCGCCTCCCGGGCGGACAGAGTGCGTGCGAAGTCAGTCATGTGGCCGATTATGACGAAGCGCGTCGCCATGTGTCAAACCGCCCGCCCTCGACAGCGTCCGCATGACGGAATGTGACAGATTGCTCAATCCGCTGGGCATCGTCCGCGCGTCGCCGGATCGGCGTAGCGTGATCGCATGAGCGACCTGATCTTCACCGATGAGAAGGATGCCGCGCGCTACACCCTGCACCGCGGCAAAGACCTCGTCAGCGTCCTCGATTACAACGACGACGGCCGCACCGTGGCCCTCACGCGCGCCTACACGATCCCCACGTTCCGAGGGTCGGGCTACGCCGGCGAGCTGGTGCGCCGCGCGGTCGACGACCTCGAGCGACGCGGCGACCGTCGTGTCATCCCGGTCTGCTGGTACGTCGCCGACTGGTTCGAGGCGAACCCCGGACACGAGACGCTCCTGCAGGAGCGTCGCACGGCCTGAGCGATCAGGCCTCGCCGGGTCGCGGATCGCGGATCCGCCACCCGACCCGCTCGAGTGCGCCCTTCAGGCGGTCGGCCGCGGCCCGTGCGACCTCGCCCGACTCGTCCGAGCAGACGTCGATCGCGAGAGGCGGCGGATCGCCGAACTTCGGGATCTGCACCTCGGCCCATGCCCCCGGCGACAGGCTGACGCGCGGGTAGGCGGTGCGCGCATGCTCGACGACACCGTCGCACGCGAACGCGATCGTCTCGAGGGCATCCGGCTTCGCGATCGGCAGATCGACGACGAGGGTCACCACGAAGGGCCCTCCCGCCGTGTCGCGCCCGTGTCCCGACATCCTGCTCCCTTTCCGTGTCCTCCTCGTTCGTAGCCGTCCCGCGGCGACGCGGTCAAGCCCGTCGACGGCGACGCCGCCGCACCGGACGATGGCTGCACCAGATGACGGAGGAGACGGCCATGGAACACGACGCGGACGACCGGACGAGCGAGGCCGCCCCGGCCGGCGGCTGGTCGGAGGACGAGTCCTCCATCATCGCCTCGGGCGCGGTGACGAACGAGGAGAAGGAACAGCAGGATGCCGCCGACCGCGGTCGCGGTGAGGGTGCGCCCATGCCGGATGCCGCCCCCGACCCGTTCGTCGAGAGCGCCGAGATCCAGCAGGGGCTCGACCCCGACGTGCTGACCGACGAGCAGGCGGAGCGTCGCGCCGAGTGACCCTGGTGGCGGGGTGGTGCGCGCCGCGGCATCCTGAGTGCGCCCGCCTCGAGCCACCGCCGGGCCGGTAGCGTGGGACGGTCATGACATCCCCTGCCACCGCCAGCATCCCCCTCTCCTCCTCGCAGCGCTGGCGGGCCTTCTGGGTGTGCGTCTCGGTGGCGGCGTTCACGATCCTCGACCTCAGCAAGGTCAACGTCGGTCTTCCGGCGATCGAGGCGTCGCTGGGCGCGACGTCCACGCAGCTGCAGCTGGTCGTGTCGGGCTACATCCTCACGTTCGGTCTCGCGCTCGTGCCCTTCGGGCGGCTCGGCGACCAGCGGTCGCGCAAAGTTTTGTTCGTCGTCGGGCTGAGCCTGTTCACCGTGACGAGCGCGGTCTGCGCGCTCGCCCCGAGCATCGAGGTGCTCATGGCGGCGCGGCTCGTCCAGGGCATCGCGGCGGGCATCCAAATGCCGCAGGTCATGGGCACGATCCAACAGCTGTTCACCGGCAAGGAGCGCGGCCGCGCGTTCGGTCTGTTCGGGGCGACGATCGGCATCGCCACCGCGTTCGGCCCCACGCTCGGTGGCCTGATGATCGCGATCGGCGGCGAGACCGACGGCTGGCGCGGCATCTTCTGGTTCAACGTGCCGCTGTGCCTGCTCGTGCTCGCCGGGGTGATCTGGATCCTCCCGCAGACCCGTCAGGCCAGCGGCCTGCCGCTGCAGCTCGACCCGGTCGGCATCGTGATCTTCGGACTCATGATCGTCTCGCTCATGTGGCCGTTCCTGTTCACGACCGGCTCACCCGAGGACGACCCGAACCGGTGGTGGCTGCTGACCGCGTTCGTCCTGTTCGCGGCGCTGTTCTTCTGGTGGGAGCGGCGGTACGCGGCATCCGGTCGTCAGCCCCTCATCCCGTTCCGGATGTTCCGCATCCGGTCGTTCCGCAACGGCACGCTCGTGGTCGTCGCCTACTTCACGGCGATCCCGCCCATGTTCCTGCTCGGCACGCTGTTCCTGCAGCTCGGGGTGGGCCTCGAGCCGGTGTTCGCCGGCATGGTCTCCATCGGATTCGCCGTCGCGAGCGCGGCGAGCTCGTACTACGGCGGTCTGCTCGTGAACCGACTCGGCCGGCAGCTCGTGACGATCGGGCTCGTGACGGTGCTCGTGAGCGTCGTCGCGCTGACCATCGTCGCCTACACGATGCCACGCGAGACCGTCGCCTACGGCATGGCCGCGGCGCTGCTCGTCGCCGGGGCGGGCGGCGGGCTCGTCGTCTCGCCCAACCAGACGTTGACGCTGTCCGAGATCGCCGTGCGCGAGGGCGGCCTCGCCGGCTCGGTCGGACAGCTCGGGCAGCGCGTCGGGACGGCGGTGGGCACGGCGATCGGTCTGTCGCTGTTCTACGCGTCGATCTACCGCGAGAAGGATGCCGGGCTCGACTCCCTCGCGGTGTACCACGACGCGTACGCCTACGGCATGGCCGCGGTCGGCGTCTTCCTGGCGATCGCGACGCTCGTCTCGGTCGTCGACCTCATCGGGCTGCGACGCCGCGGCACCCTCGTCCCGGGCACCGACTGACGCGGTCCCGGCACGCCTCGGGGGCGATGTCCGAGGCCCGATCTACCGTGTGAGCATGCGCATCCTGCACACCTCCGACTGGCACATCGGGCGGACCTTCCACGGTCACTCCACGCTCGACGCCCTCCGCGGCGTGCTCGACGAGCTGACCGCCCAGGTGCGCGCGCACGACGTCGACGTCGTCATCGTCGCGGGCGACGTGTTCGACTCCGCGACTCCCGCCGCCGCGTGCTACACCCTGCTCTCCGACGCGCTCCGCGGCATCGCCGACGCCGGCGCCCGGGTCGTCGTCACGAGCGGCAACCACGACTCCGCCGCGCGGCTGGGTTTCCAGGCGGGGCTGCTGCGCGACGGCATCCACGTCCTGACCGATGCGGATGCCGTCGGCACCCCGCTCACGATCGACGACGCCCACGGGCCGGTGCACTTCTACGGCATCCCGTACCTCGAGCCCGCGCTGCTGCGGCACCGGTGGGAGGGGGTCCGCACCCAGGCCGCGGTCCTCGGCCGGGCGATGGACCTCGTCCGCGCCGACCTCGCCGAGCGGGGTGGCCGCTCGGTGGCGATCGCGCACTGCTTCGCCGCGGGCGTCGAGCCGACGCCGCACCTCGAGCGCGACATCCAGCAGGGCGGGCTCGACGTCGTGCCGCTGTCGACCTTCGACGGCGTCGACTACATGGCGCTGGGGCACATCCACGGGCGCCAGCGGCTGGCCGAGAACGTCTGCTACGCCGGGGCGCCGCTGCATTACAGCTTCGGCGAGGGCGACAAACCCCGCGGGTCGTGGCTCGTCGACCTCGACGCCGACGGACTCTCGACCGTCGAGTGGCTGGCGCTGCCGGTGCCGCGCCGGCTCGTGACCCTCCGCGGCCCGTTCGCCGACATCCTGGCGGACGAGGCGTACGCCGACGCCGAGGACGCCTGGGTGTGCGTCGAGTACACCGACGACCTCCCCGAAGCCGACCCGCTGCGCCGTCTGCAGCAGCGCTTTCCGTTCTGCGCCAAGGTCGTGCACGCCCCCGCCGTGGTGCGACAGGGCGACCGGCAGAGCTACGTCGAGCGGGTGCGCGCGGCGCGCACCGACCGTGAGCTCGTCGAGGCCTTCCTCTCGCACGTGCGCGAGGGTCAGGGGGCGACCGAGCGCGAGGCCGAGATCCTCGAGGACGTGCTCGACGAGCGGGTCCGCCAGGAGGCACTCGCGTGAAGCTGCACCGCCTCGAACTGACCGGCTTCGGGCCGTTCCGCGAGCGCCAGAGCGTCGACTTCGACGCGTTCGACGACGACGGACTCTTCCTCATCTCGGGGCGGACCGGCGCCGGCAAGTCCAGCATCCTCGACGGGGTCAGCTTCGCGCTCTACGGCTCGGTGCCCCGGTACGACGGGGGCGACCGGCGGCTGCGCAGCGACCACAGCTTCCTGACCGACCCGACCGAGGTGCGGCTCGAGTTCACCGTCGGCGGCACGCGGTGGCGAGTCACGCGCGCGCCGGAGTACGAGCGTCCCGCCAAACGCGGCGGCGGCCTCACCGTCGAGCCCGCGCGAGCCGAGCTCGAGGAGTGGGTCGATGGCGCCTGGGTGGGGCGCGCGGCGAAGCAGCGCGAGGTCGGGCTCGCCCTCGACGAAGTGCTCGGGCTCAGCGCGCAGCAGTTCCAGCAGGTGATCCTGCTCGCGCAGAACAAGTTCTCACGGTTCCTCCTCGCGCCCAACGCCGAGCGGCAGCAGCTGCTGCGCACCCTGTTCGGCACGAGGCGGTTCGAGGCCTACAAGGAGGCACTCGAGGAGCGCCGCCGCGACGCGCAGAAGCGGCTCGACGAGAGCAGCACCCGCGTCCGGACGCTGCTCGACGTCGCCGAGCGCGAGATCACCGAGCACGGACTCCATCCCGCCGACGGCGGCGAGCCGCCGGCCGAGGCGGACGTGCTCGCGCGGACGTCCGCGGTCGAGCGCGCGCTCGTCCGGGCGGAGTACCGGGTCGAGGCCCGCGGCAACGAACGAGCGCTCGCGACCACACGCGCCGACGCCGCGGTCGCCGAACACCGACGACTCCTCGAGGTCGCCCGGCGGCTCGCCGACCT